>CASECK010000176.1 GCA_949286295.1 uncultured bacterium
TGTTTGGCCTGTGATGGAGGCCATGATTCGTCTGGCCGCGGTGGCGGTTACGGCGGTGATTCTCAGCGGAGTGCTGAAAAAGCATACGCCAGAGCTGGCCATTTTGTTGGCCCTGGCCGCCGGGCTGTGGATTTTGGCGCAGGCCGCCGCCGGGCTGGGGGCGGTGGCCGCCCTGATGGAGGAGCTGGCCGCCCGGGCGGGCCTGTCCGAGGCGCTGCTGGAGCCGGTGGCCAAGGCGGTGGCCCTGTCCATTCTCACCCGGCTGACCGCCGAGGTGTGCCGCGCGGCGGGGGAGGGGGGAGTGGCCGCCTTTGTGGAGACAGCGGGGACCGTCCTGGCCCTGGTGGCCGCCCTGCCGCTGGTGCGGGCGGTGATTCTGCTGATGGGGGAGCTGCTGGTATGAAACGAGGGCTGATTCTCTTCGTTGTCGCCGCCCTGTTTGTGTTCCCCGCCGGGGCGGAGGGGTTGAACGTGCCCGGGCTGGAGCAGTTCTGGGATGAGGCCGGGACATACGGCGTCCGGGAGGGAGAGGGACTGAAGCAGGCCCTGTCCGGCCTTCTGTCCGGAACGGGGGAACAGGCCGGGGGGCTGCTGCGGGCCGGCCTTTCCACCGCCTTGAAACTGATGGCGGTGGTGCTGCTGTGCTCCATGGCCGGGGGGGTGTCCCAGGAGGGGGAGGGCGGCGCCCAGGCGGTCAATATCGCCGGGGCGCTGGCCATCACCGCGCTGACCATGACGGACATGGCGGCCATGATTGGCCTGGGACGTGAGACGGTGGGGCGGATGGAGGCCCTGTCCGGCACCCTGCTGCCAGTGATGGCCGTCTTGACGGCGGCCACTGGGGGAATCACCGCCGCCGCGGCCCGGCAGGGGGCCACGGTGCTGTTTTCTCAGCTGCTCATCACCGCCATGGACCGGCTGCTGCTCCCCCTCATTTACGCCTTCGTGGCGGTCAGCTGCGCCCATGCGGCGGTGGGGAACCCAGGACTTCAGAAGATAGCGGGACTTATCCGGGGGGCGGTGTCCTTTCTGCTCACCGCCATGCTGCTGGCCTTTGTGGGCTATCTCACCGCCACCGGCGCCATCGCGGGCAGCGCCGACGCCGCGGCCATCAAAGCCGCCAAGCTGGCCATCTCCCGGGCCATCCCGGTGGTGGGGGGAATTTTAGCTGACGCCTCGGAGTCGGTGCTGGCCGGGGCGGGCGCCCTGCGGGGGACTGTGGGAGCGGCGGGGCTGGCGGTGGTGCTGGCCATCTGTCTGGCGCCCTTCCTGCGCCTGGGGCTGCAGTACCTGCTCTATAAGCTCACCGGCGCTCTGTGCGCCACGGTGGCGCAGCCCAGGCTGAGCCAGCTCATCGACGCCATCGGCAGCGCCTTCGGCCTGGTGCTGGGGATGACGGGCGCCTGCGCCCTGATTTTGCTGGTGAGTCTGGTGTCGGCCGTGGGGGCGGCGGCGCCATGATGGAGCAGCTGCGGGGGTGGCTGCTGTCCGTGATTGCGGTCAGCCTGCTGTGCGCCCTGGCCGATACGCTGATGCCGCCGGGGGCGGTGAAAAAAGCGGGAAAGCTCATCTGCGGCCTGGTGCTGGCGGCGGCGGTGCTGGCCCCGGCAGTGGAGCTGGACGTGGAGGAGGGCGGACGGTGGCTGGAGGAATACTTTTCCGGCACGCAGGACCGGGAGGAGGAGCTGAAGCGGCAGGTGGAGGAAGCGAGGAAGCGTATCATAGAGCAGGAATATGCCGCATATATTGTGGACAAGGCGGCGCAGATGGGCGTGGCCTGTACCGCCCAGGTGGAATGCCGGGCGGAGGGAGAGGGCCTGTACCTGCCCGTCCGGGCGCAGATTACCGGCCCGCTGGCGGCGGGGCAGCGGGAGGAGCTGTCCCTGGCGCTGGAGCGGGACCTGGGCCTGCCCCGGGAGGGGCAGAGCTATCACAGCGGGGAGGGAGCGCCATGAACTGGAAATGGCCCAACTGGAAGGGGGCGCTGGAGAAGTACCGGTATGTGCTGATAGTGATGGCGGCGGGAGCGGTTTTGCTGCTGCTGCCCTCCGGCAGGGCGGAGCGCGCCGGCCAGGAGGAGGCGGCGGCCGCCGGGACGGAGGAGTGCTTTGAGCTGGAGGATTTTGAGGAGAAGCTCAGCCGCACCCTGTCCCAGGTGGACGGCGCGGGGGAGACCCGGGTGGTCCTCACCGTGGACAGCGGAAGCCGCCGGGTGCTGGCCCAGGACCAGCAGCGGGACAGCGGGGGAGGCCTGTCCTCCACGGTGGTCACCCTGGGCAGGGGGTCAGGCAGCCAGGAGGTGGTGGCCCTCCAGACCGTGGCCCCGGACTTCCGGGGGGCGCTGGTGGTGTGCCAGGGGGGCGGGGACCCCCAGGTCCGCCTGCGCCTGATTCAGGCGGTGTCCGCCCTTACCGGGCTGGGAGCCGACCGAATCTCCGTGTGCGCGGGGAATCCGTAGGCGGCCCTGAACAATCATGCGCGCAATCAAGTTTATCATATGAGGAGGAACAAGCATGAGAACAGGCAAGAAGGGGACCGGTTGGTCCCAGCTGTGGAAGCGCAACGCGGTGGTGGCCGCCATCGCGCTGTTTGTGTGCGCGGCGGTGTACCTGAACTGGAGCTACGGCCAGCAGGCTGAGACAGGAAAGACCCTGGGCCAGTCGGCCATGGTGGGGGGACAGAGTGGCGACCCGCTGCTTGCCGGGGACAGCTCCGCCCAGACGGCGGGGGAGGACGGCCAGAGCGGCGAAAGCCAGAGCGCCGCCGGCGGCAGCGGCCAGAGCGCCTACTTTGCCACCGCCCGGCTCAACCGGCAGCAGGCCAGAGACAGCGCCCTGTCCCTGCTTCAGGATGCCGCCGCCCGGGAGGACGCCGACGAGACCGTCAAGACCCAGGTGAACGACACCATCCAGACCATGGCCGATTATACGGTCACCGAGGCGCAGATTGAGAACCTGGTGGTGGCCAAGGGCTATACCGATTGCGTGGCCTTCATCGGCGAGGAGGCCCTGTCCATCGCGGTGTCCGCCCCGGAGGGGGGACTGACCGAGGCGGACACCGCCAAGATTGTGGATGTGGTCAACCAGACCGCCGGTTTTACCGCCGACCAGATTAAAATCATCGAAGTGGAGGCCGGGACGTAAAGTTTTTCCGCCGCTTTGGTTGTCAAACAGGGGAAAGTGTGGTATCATATCTGTGACCATCAAAACTGGAACCAGAGGAGTGGCAATTATGAGCGACAGCAAGGAGTACGTCTCCCGTTCTGACGAGCTGGGCAATATCCATATTTCCGAAGAGGTCCTGGCGGCCATCTCCGCCGCTGCCGCCCTGGAGGTAGAGGGTGTGGGCAGTCTGGCCAGCCAGGGCCGGAAGGGCCTGAGCCGCGACATCCGGGTCAAGTTGGAGGAGGATAAGGTCCAGGTGGACCTGTCTGTCCTGATGACCTACGGCGCCACCATCCCAGAGATGGGCCGGGCGGTCCAGGACGCGGTGAGAAACGCCATCGAGTCCATGACCGGCCTGGAGGTGGCCGCGGTCAACGTGAACGTGGGCGGCATCATTTTCCCCGCCAAGGGGTAAACGTTCTCTGAGATATGGAAACAGGAGGACCCGGGAGGGGTCCTCCTGTTTTTATGCCCCTGGGGCGGACGGCGGAGCGGGACGCTCCGGCGCATGGCCTGGACCGCTCAGCGCAGGAACAGGCGCAGCAGCCGGTCTTTCCAGGGAGAATAGGGGGCGTACCGGACGGGCAGGTCCATCCAGGTGGATTTTTTTACGATGCTCTTGCGGTGGGAGAAG
>CASECK010000177.1 GCA_949286295.1 uncultured bacterium
GCCGGGGCAACTGTTCCTGGGCCTGCTGGTACTCCTCCTGGGCCAGCTCCCGCATCTCCGGGTCGGCCATCAGTTCCATGGCCTGATTCCGGGCCTCCACAGTGCGCTGATAGGTCCGGAACGTGTCCACCAGAGGCTGCAACTCCGCCTGCTCCTTGTTCAGTTTGGCCACCAGGGCCGAATCGCCATAGGTCTCCGGCGCGGCCAGCCGCGCTTCAATCTGGCTGTACCGGGCCTCCACGGCGGCTAACTTGTCCAGCATAGGCTCACTTCCTTACCGGTCAAAGAGAAACGACTTTACCAGGGCCAGCGGCTCCCGGATATACATATGCAGCCGGGAGGGCAGGTGGCTGGCGGGGGCCGCCAGGGTGGAGACGTTCTCAAATCCGGCCCGCCCGGCCAGCATCCTGGCCCGGGTCAGGTGGAACCCGTTTGACACCACCAGCACCCCGCCGGAGCAGTCCACTCCCTCCGCCTCCAGCAGCTGCCTGGAGTAGAGCAAATTCTGCATGGTGTTGTGGGAGTCGTCCTCTAAGAGGATGCGCTCCTCCTCCACCCCGGCCGCTATCAGGTATCCGGCCATAGACCGGGCCTCGGTGGCCGGCTCGTTGTCCCCCTGCCCGCCGGAGACCACCACAGTCATGTCCGGATGGTCCTCCAAGTAGTCCAGGGCCCTGTCCAACCTGTCCCGAAGCAGGACGGATGGGCCGTCCTCCCGGACCTGACAGCCCAGGATAATCATGACACTGGGCTGGCCGCTGATATGGTCATGGGAACCGCTCAGCACCGCCGCCAGCAGCCCGCCAAACGCCAAGACCCCCGCCAGCAGCAGGGCCAGCACTGCCTTGGCCACCGGACCCAGACGCCTGCCCTTGTAACTGGGCACGTCCAGTCCAGCGCTTCTCTCCTGCGTCTGAATCATCCCCGGGCCTCCTCCAGCTGGGCGGACAAGGTCTCCCAAGTCCCATACAGCTTCAAAATTTCCTCTTCCAGGGCCTCCCGCTGTTCATACAGTTCCTGGAGCTTCAGATAGTCGGCGCAGGCCTGTTCAATTTGAAGAGATAAATCGTACATCTGCTCCTCCGCCTTGGCCACCGCCCGCTCGGCGGCGTTGACCTGCTTTTCTAACTCCTTTGTGCCGCCGGGGCGCCGGGGCTTGTCCGGCTGGGGCTCCACCGCTCCGGCGGCCTCCGCCTGGGCGGGAGGCTGCTCCCGCCTGGCCCGGGCCGCCTGATAGGCCTGATAATCGCCCTTAAAATCCGTGATTCTCCCGTCCTCCAACATCCAAATCCGGGTGGCGAACCGGTCGATAAAATAGCGGTCATGGGAGACAAAGAGCAGATTGCCCTCATACTCCTCCACCGCCTGCTCGATCCACTCCCGGCTCTGGATGTCCAGGTGGTTGGTGGGCTCGTCCAGAATCAGCAGGTTGATTTTGGCGTCCATGAGCATACAAAGCCGCAGCCTGGACTGCTCCCCGCCGGACAGGGCGGACACGGGCTTAAACACATCCTCGCCCCGGAACTGAAACGCGGCCAGCCGGTTTCGGGCGGTCTGCGCGGTACAGTCCAGCTCGTAAATCATGGTGTCAACCAGATTGCGCTCCGGGTGGCTGAAATGGATTATCTGGGGCAGGTAGCCGATGCGCACCGTGGGTCCCAGGCGAATCTTGCCCTCGTCGGGCGCCTCCTCCCCCAAGAGGAGTTTTAGGAGGGTGGACTTCCCCGTGCCGTTGTCCCCCAGCAGGGCGATGCGCTCGCCCCCCTCTACCTCTAAATTCACCCCGGAAAAGAGGGTGCGCCCGCCGAAGGACTTAGCCAGGCCCTTGACCGACAGCACCTCGTCCCCCCGGAACTCCCGCTGGCCAAAGCGCGCCTGCATCTTCCGCTCCCGGCGGGGGCGGTCGGTGGTGCGCAGGCGTTCAATCCGCTTCTCCATGGACTGGGCGCGTTTGAATATCTTATCGTTGCCTGAATAGGCCCAGATGCGCAGCTGCTGGGCCGCCTTTTCCAGCTGCTGGATTTTGGCCTGCTCCTTCTCATATTGGCGCAGCTGCTCCTCGTACCGGCGCTGCTTTTCCACGGCGTAAAAGGAGTAGTTGCCGGCGTAGAACTCCGCCTTCCCCCGCTCAATCTCAATGACCCGGTCCACCACGGAATCCAAAAAGTATCTGTCGTGGGAGACAGCCAGCACAGTGCCTTTGAATTTCTCCAGGTACTCCTCCAGCCACTCGGTGGCCCGCAAATCCAGATGGTTGGTGGGCTCGTCCAGCAGAAGAATGTCCGTGTCCTCCAAAATCAGCCGGGCCAGGTTTACCCGCGTCTTTTCTCCCCCTGACAATTTATCAAAGGGCCGCTCCCGCATGGAGGAGGGGATGGACAGGCCGTTGCACACCTTGTTTTTGGCGGTGTCCGTCTCGTAGCCGCCGCCGGCCTGAAAGGCGGCGGACAGCTTGTCATACCTGGCCAGCAGGGCGGGGTCGTTCTCTCCCCCGGCCATCTGCCGGGCCAGCCTGGACATCTCCTGCTCTATCTTCCGCAGCGGTTCAAAGGCGGTATCCAGCACATCCTCCACCGTGTAGCCCGCCGGATAGACGGGAATCTGGGAGATAAGGCCCACCCGCTTGCCGGGGGCGATGACCACCTCTCCCTCGTCACAGTCCACCACCCCGGTCAGAATACGCAGCAGGGTGGTCTTTCCACAGCCGTTGGGGCCGAGAAGGCCCACCCGCTCGCCGGTGTCCACCTGGAAGGTCAGGCCGTCCAGAATTTTGCTTCCAACCTCAAATTCCTTGACCAGGTTGGATACTGATATGTCAATCATGTTCTCCTCTTCCCTGTCCCGGCTGCGCCTCGTCCGTCAGCTGTAACAACTTTGCGGTGAGCTCTTCCAGCTTCATCCCCCGGGAGCCCTTGACCAGCAGGGTGCTGTCCGGGCGCAGCAACTCCGGAAGCAGGGCGGCGGCGGCGGCCCGGTCCGGGCAGTGATACACCTGGGGCACCTGGGCGTTCCGGGCCCCCCGGGCCATAAAGGCAGCCTGCTCTCCCACCGCCACCAGGCACTGGATTCCGGCCCGGCCCAGGTACTCCCCCACCTCTGTGTGCAGCGCGGGCGAGAAGGGTCCCAGCTCCAGCATATCCCCCAAAACCGCCGCTTTGAAGCTGCCGCGGCTGTCGGCCAGCACGCGGATGGCCGCCCGCATGGACTGGGGGTTGGCGTTATAGGTGTCGTCCAGAATGGTAATCCCCGCCCCCCGGCGCAGGATGTTCATCCGCATCCGGGTGGGGACAAAGCGGGTCAGCCCCTCTTCAATCTGGCCGGCGGTAAGGCCGAAGTGCTCCGCCGCCGCCGCCGCGAAGAGGGCGGGGTAAATCATGTGTTCTCCCAGGGCCGGGATGCACACCTCCCGGTCC
Source organism: uncultured bacterium (assembly GCA_949286295.1). Taxonomy (GTDB): domain Bacteria; phylum Bacillota; class Clostridia; order Oscillospirales; family Oscillospiraceae; genus Lawsonibacter. The sequence continues at coordinate 3,414 of CASECK010000177.1, forward strand.
ATGGAGGGGGTGGTAATCCGGCACCGGATGTGGCTGACGCCGTCCCCGCCGGTGACCTGCGCCCGGTACTCCAGGCCCTCTCCCCGGCCGCAAAACACCGTCCGCACCGGGCTGTTTCCCCGCAGGGTGGACAGCAGCGCATCATCTCCGTTCAAAATCAGCAGGCCGTCCTTCCGGATGTGGGGCAGCAGCTCGCATTTGGCCCGAAAAATATTTTCCCGGCTGCCCAGCCGCTCGATATGGGCGTCCCCGATATTGGTGATGATTCCCACGTCGGGCTGGACGATTCCGCCCAGATAATCAATCTCGCCGAAGCGATCCATCCCCATCTCCAGCACCGCCGTCTGGCAGCTGCGGTCCAGCCGGAGAAGAGTCAGGGGCAGGCCGATGTTGTTATTGAAATTGCCCTCGGTTTTCAATACCTTATCTCTCACGCCCAGCACGGCGGAGAGCATATCCTTCGCCGTGGTCTTGCCCACGCTGCCGGTGACGGCGATGAAGGGGATGTCAAAGCGGGCCTTGTACCAGGCGGCCAAATCCCGCAGGGCGCGTTGGGTGGAGGCCACCTTGACATAAAACTTCCCGGGCAGGTAGCTCTCCCGCTCCCGGGCGGTCAGGCAGCCGCAGGCCCCCCCCTCCAAAGCGGCGGTGATATAGGCGTGCCCGTCAAAGCGCTCCCCAACCAGGGGGATAAATACGCTGCCGGGGTGGATGTCCCGACTGTCGGTGTCCACCTGGACAATGGGGGCCTCCAGGTTGGAAAAGCCGCCCAGCAGCTGACCGTCCACCGCCTCCAGAAGCTGGGCCAGGGTGATGGATTCCACAGGTCACAGTCCCTCCTTCCGCGCCTTCAGAGAGGCCTGGATGATGGTCTGGCACAGGGTGGGATAATCCATACCCGCTGCCGCCGCCTCCTGGGGGACCAGGCTGGTGGGGGTCATGCCGGGCAGGGTGTTAATCTCCAGAAAATAGGGCGTCCCGTCCCCGGCAACGATAAAGTCCGCCCGGGCATAGACTGAAAGGCCCAGCGTCCGGAAGACCGTCAGCGCGGCCTCCCCCACCCGCTTCTCCCACTGGGGGGGAATCTGGGCGGGGCATACCTCCAGGGCGGCACCAGGCTGGTACTTGTTTTCATAGTCATAAAAGCCCTTTTTCGGGATAATCTCGATGGAGGGAAGCGCCCGGTCCTCCAGGACCGCCACCTGAATCTCACGGCCCTGGATGTACTGCTCCAACACGGTGCGCCCGCCCAGCTTCAGACTCTCGCTCAGGGCGTGGGCCAGCTCCCGGCGGTCATGGGCGATAAACACCCCGATGGAGGAACCGCTGGCAATGGGCTTGACCACCACGGGCAGCGCGGTGCGCTCCGTCAGGCTGCCCATGTTCTCCCGGGTGACGGTTACCGTCTCCCACCGGGGGGTGTCCACCTGCCCGGCCACCAGGCGCTTGGTCAAATCCTTATCCATGGCAATGGCGGAGCCCAGACAGCCTGAACCGGTGTAGGGGACTCCCATCAGGTCCAGGGTGGCCTGAATCCTGCCGTCCTCGCCGCAGGCGCCGTGGAGCGCAAGATACACCACCTCGGCCCCGGCACACAGCTCCAGCACCCCCGGACCGATGGCGCTCCGGCCCCCGGTATTGCGGGCCGCGCGGACCTGCTCTAAATCGGGGGCCTCGGGACTGATGCGCTTCAGGTGCTCGGGGATGGGCGCGTCGTACAGCTCCTCGCCCTGGATGTCCTGTCCGTCCAGCCCGAAAAATAAGTCCACCAGGGCCACCCTGTGCCCCAGCTCCCGCAGGGCCTGGGCCACCAGCGCCCCGGAGGAGAGGGATACATTGCGCTCCGGACTCAGGCCGCCGGCCAACACCACGATTTTCATATCACAAACACCTCGTTTGCCGTATATCGTCGCTCCACACATTATATACACTAAGAAAGTATTTTAACACATACCCCGTGGAACCTCAAGCCGGAGGGAAAAATTTTTGTCCAAATTTCAGTTAAGATTTGACAGCCGCCCGCTTTTCCTGTATGATGGTCGGGCAAGCAGGCTGGACAGCCGCGCGGGCGGGGCGAAAGGCCCGCCTGTGAGGAAAGTCCGGGCTCCGCAGGGCAAGGATAACGGATAACATCCGCCGGGGGCGACCCCAGGAAAAGTGCAACAGAAATAGACTACCCCGCCCTCTCCGGCGGGGAAAAGGTGGAAAGGCGAGGTAAGAGCTCACCCGATGGCGTGTCAAGCGCCCATCGCTGTAAACTCTATCCGGAGCAACGCCGTGGAGGGACATACAGGCCGGCCCGGCCGTCCCGGGGAGGCGGCTTGAGCGTACCGGCAACGGTGCGTCGAGATAGATGGCTGTCTTAAAAGACAGAACCCGGCTTACAGGCCTACTTGCACCAAGTGCTGGCCGCCGCCCAAAAATGGGCGGCGGCCAGTATTTCTTGCGGGACATCTATTTTTAGCATCCCGGGCGCCGGGGCAAAAAAATATTTCAAAAATTTTTCCTTTTTCTGCAATAAAACACCGGCCATAGACATTTCACAGTCAGAAAGGCAAACAACAAGCCGACCACAAAACAGCCGACATAACCAAAAATAACCAAACAGAAAGTGAGGAACCCCATCATGAAGAAATCTCAGCTCGCCGCCGCGCTCGCCCTGACCAGCTGCATGGTCATCGGAGCTTCCGCCGTTTCCGGCAGCCCCTGGAATGTCACCGCTACCTTCCGCCCCGACATCACCCTGCAGGTGAACGGCTCCGCCTACACGGTCTTTGACAGCAAGGGCAACGAGGTCGCCCCCCTGCTGTATGAGGGCACCACCTATCTGCCTCTGGCCTCTCTGGGCCGGACGCTGGGCGTCCAGGTCTCCTGGGATGAGGCCACCAAGACCGTCACCGTCAGCGGGCAGGCCTCCACCCAGACTCAGCAGGCCTCCACCCAGACTCAGCAGCCCTCCACCACCACGCAGCCCCAGCAGACCGGCACCACCACCCCGACTCAGCAGACCGGTTCTCTGATTGGCGAGGCCCGGGCCAAGGAGATTGCCCTGCAGCACGCCGGCCTGTCCAACAGCCAGGTCTCCTTCATCCGCAGCCACCTGGACTGGGAGCACGGCCGTCAGGTCTACGACGTGGAGTTCTACAGCGGCAACAAGGAGTACGACTATGAAATCGACGCCTACTCCGGCGCCATTTACAGCTATGACTTCGATATCGAGGGCTATGTGATCCCCTCCGGCACCCAGCAGTCCTCCGGCACCCAGCAGACTGGCACCATGATCAGCGAGGCCCGGGCCAAGGAGATCGCCCTGCAGCACGCCGGCCTGTCCAGCAGCCAGGCGACCTTCATCCGCAGCCACCTGGACTGGGATCACGGCCGTCAGGTCTATGACGTGGAGTTCTGGTCCGGCAATACGGAGTACGACTACGAGATCGACGCCTACTCCGGCTCCGTGCTGAGCTACGACTTTGACGTGGAGGGCTACATGATCCCCCAGCAACAGTCCGGCAACTATATCAGCCAGGAGAAGGCCCGTCAGCTGGCCCAGGCCAAGGCGCCCAACGCCACTCTGGTCAAGCTGCAGTTCGAGTTTGACGACGGCCGGGCCGTCTATGAGGGCGAGCTGCGCGAGGGCTTTAAGGAGTATGAGTTCAAGATCGACGCCGTCAGCGGCGCGTTCCTCCAGTGGGAGCAGGACTGGGGCTAAGGGAAGCTTCAAGCCGCGCATATCCCCTCCAATTTCACCTCATAAGAGGGACGGGAGAGCATCTCCCGTCCCTCTTCAACTTGCCAAACGCATTCTCCTTCCGGGGCCCGGCAGACTCAAAAGGGCGGGACTGACAGCGCTGTCAGTCCCGCCCTTTTTTAATCCTGCTCCCAGTTGTGGTAGACGTTCTGCACGTCGTCGTTGTCCTCCAGAAGGTCGATGAGCTTTTCCATGTTTTTGACATCTTCCTCGGCGGTGAGCTTGACATAGTTCTGGGGCACCATCTGGATGCCGGCCTCCAGGAAGGTATAGCCCTTCTTCTCCAGCGCCTCGGTCACGGCGGTGAAGGCGTCGGGGTCGGTGTAGACCTCAAACACCTCGTCGTCGGCCTGCATATCGTCCGCGCCGGCCTCTAACGCGTCCATCATCACCGTGTCCTCGTCCAACTCCCCGGCGTCCAAGACGATAACGCCCTTCCGGTCAAAGGACCAGGACACACAGCCGGTGGCGCCCAGTCCCTTGCCGTACTTGTCCAGCAGGTGGCGCACCTCGGGGGCGGTGCGGTTGCGGTTGTCGGTCAGGGCCTCTACAATGATGGCCACGCCGTTGGGCCCATAGCCCTCGTACACTACGCTCTCAAAGCTGTCCGTGTTGCCAGAACCCAGCGCCTTGTCGATGGTGCGCTTGATGTTGTCATTGGGCATATTGGCGGCCTTGGCCTTGGCGATGACGGTGGCCAGCCGGGAATTGTTGGCCGGGTCGCCGCTGCCGCCGGTCTTGACGGCCACAATCATCTCCCGGGCGATTTTGGTGAAAATCTGAGAGCGCTTGGCGTCGGCCGCTCCCTTGGTCTTTTGTATATTGTGCCACTTGGAATGTCCGGACATATATATCTTCCCTTCTGTGCAATCAAATAAAAAGCGGAGATATTATATCACCGCTCCATTCCCTTTGCAAGCACAACTTACGCAAGGTCCCCTCCCCCGGCCTCTCACGCTTTCGCCAGGGCGGCCACCGCCACCTCGATGGCCTGCTCCCGGTCCTGCATAGCCCGCAGCGTCATCTCCAGCAGCTTATCCAAGTCCCAGCCCAGCAGCTTCGCCCCGTCCGCGATGACCTCTCTGGAGCAGCCGGCGGCAAATTTTTTGTCTTTAAACTTCTTTTTCAGCGACTTCAGCTCCATGTCCGCCGTGCTCCCGGAGGGGCGCATAAGGGCCGCGGCCCCAATCAGGCCGGTGAGCTCGTCGCAGGCGTAGAGCACCTTCTCCATCTCGTGCTCTGGCTGGATATCTACGCAGTGCCCCCAGCCGTGGCTGGCGGCGGCCCGGATAACGGCCTCGTCCACCCCGGCCTGGCGCATCAGCTCCTGCTCCTTGACGCAGTGCTCCTCCGGCCACAGTTCAAAGTCCAAATCGTGGAGCAGCCCCACCTGGGACCACAGCTCCTCTTGGGCGCCGTAGCCCAGTTCCCGGGCAAACCAGCCCATCACCTGCTCCACCGTAATGGCGTGGCGGAGATGGAAGGGCTGCTTGTTGTACTTGTTCAGCAGGTCCCAGGCCTGCGCTCTGTCCAGATTCATGACGGACACTCCCCTTTTGTATGTTGGACTCATGCCCCCCAATTCCAGGGTGGCCAGGACTTTTTACCTCAATATGCAGTGACAATTCCACCGTCGTAGGCGTAGACGGAGGTGATGCCGCCGGCCTCCACAATCAGGATGTCGGCAAACTGGCACTTCTCCTCCACCATGGCTTTTACCTGCTGGGCCCGCTCCTGGCAATTGCAGTGGGCAATGCACAAAGTCCGCCCCCGGTGCTCCCCATCCGCGGCCAGCTTCTCTACCAGTTTGTTCAGCGCCTGGCGGATGGTCAGCGCCTGCCCCAGCTTGCAGATTTCCCCCTCGGGGGTGGCGGCCATGACCAGTTTAATCTTCAGCGCGCCGGTGACCACCGCCTGGAGCTTGGTCAGACGGCCGTTCTTGCGCAGGTTCTCCAGCGATTCCAGGACAAACACCGTCTGCATCCGGTAAATAAACTGCTCCACCTCCCGGACCACCTTTTTAAAGGGCATTCCGGAGGAGGCCAGTTCCCGAATCTTCAGCGCCACCAGCACCTCTCCCGAGGAGGCCGAGCAGGAGTTAAACACATGGACGTTCACATGGGGGGCCTCCTCCTCCAGAAGCATCCGGGCCTGCTCGGCGCTGTTGTGAGAGCCGCTGAGCAGCGCGGACAGGGTGACCACATACACATCCTCCGCCCCCTGATAGGCATCCAGATAGGCCTGGGGCGGCGGGCAGGCCGTCGTGGGAGACTGCTCGCTGTGCTTCATGGCCCACAGCAGGTCCCCCTGGTCAAAGGTGTCGTCGTCCACAAAGGTGCTCTCCTGCACCTGAATGGTCAGCGGCACCTTGACAAAGCAGGGGTCCTTCAGCATCTTGGGGGTGAGGTCGCAGCAGCTGTCCACCACAATTTTAAAACTCATGAGCTCCATCTCCTGACATAATTTCAAATATCACATTCTGGGGAGAGTCTACCACACCGGGGCTGGAATGTAAAGGAAAATTATGCCCGCCCGGCCCGCTCCTCCTCCTCAATCTCCCGGAGCAGCGCCTGGTCCTCCCGGGAGGAGAGGTCCAGCTTCTCATACAGGTCTGGCCGGCGCTGCCTGGTGCGCAGGATGGACTGCTTGCGCCGCCAGCGGTCCACCAGGGCGTGGTTGCCCGACAGCAGCACCGGCGGCACCGCCCGGTCATGCCACAGTTCTGGGCGGGAGTACTGGGGAGCCTCCAGCAGGCCGTTCCAGTGGCTCTCATTTTCATAACAGGAGGGGTCGGAGAGCACCCCGGGCACCAGGCGGCACACCGCGTCGGCCACCGCCATAGCGGGAATCTCCCCGCCGGTCATGACGAAATCGCCGATGGAGATCTCCTCGTCCACGCACTCGTCGATAAACCGCTCGTCAATGCCCTCGTAGTGGCCGCAGACCAAAATCAGCCTCTGGTAGCTGTCCTTCAGCCGCCGGGCGTCCGCCTGACAGAAGGTCTTACCCGCCGGGGAGAGGTAGATGGTGTGCACGCGCTCCCCCGCCTCGCGGCAGATGTGCGCCCAGCAGCGGTACAGGGGATCGGCCTGCATCACCGCCCCGCGGCCGCCGCCGTAGGGATAGTTGTCCACCTGCTTTTGCTTGTTGACAGTATAGTCCCGAATCTGGTGGCACTCGATGCGGATATAGCCCCGCTCCTGCCCCCGGCCCAGGACGGACTCGCACAGCATATCGCCCACCACATCCGGGAATAATGTCATAATGTCAATCCGATACATGACCCACCAGTCCTTCTCTGTCTCATTTTGCAGTTTATTATACGGGATGGCCGGTTTTTTTTCAACGCGCCGCCGGCGAAAAAAGAAAATTTCTTCTTTCCCGGAGAAACATATTTCTTTTTTCTCCCGGCTGTGGTAGGATTAAAGCGTATCAAACCCACGGAACAGGAGCGTATTCTTCCATGTATTGTATCCGAAATGTGACCGACGACCTTTTGTGGATCGGGGCCAACGACCGGCAGCACCCGGTGTTTGAGGCCGCCCACCCGGTCCCCCGGGGGATGAGCTACAACTCCTATCTCCTGCTGGACGAAAAAACGGTTCTCTTTGACACGGTGGACCGTTCCGTTCAGACTCAATTCTTCGAAAATCTGGAACACGGGCTGGGCGGACGGAAGCTGGACTATATTTTTGTCCACCACATGGAGCCGGACCATGCCGCCACGCTGGGGGACCTGATGCTCCGCCATCCGGAGGCCCGCATCGTCTGTAACGGCAAGGCAATCAACATGATTCGCCAGTTCCACGCCGCCGACCCCGATCACGCCATCCTGGTCAACGAGGGGGACAGCCTGACCACCGGGCGGCACCGCTTTACCTTCCTCAGCGCCCCCATGGTCCACTGGCCCGAGGTGGTCATGAGCTATGACAGCACCAGCCGGATTCTCTTTTCCGCCGACGCCTTCGGCACCTTCGGCGCGCTCAACGGCGTGCTCTTTGCCGACGAGCTGGACGTGGAGCGGGAGTGGCTGGACGAGGCCAGGCGGTATTACACCAACATCGTGGGCAAGTATGGTCCCCAGGTCACTGCTCTGCTCAACAAGGCGGCCGGCCTGGACATCACCATGCTCTGCCCGCTCCACGGCCCGGTGTGGCGCGGCGACCTGTCCTACCCCGTGGAGAAATACCGGAAATGGGCCTGCTATGAGCCGGAGGTCCACGGGGTGGTCATCCCCTTTGCCTCCATCTATGGCCATACGGAGACCGCCGCCAACATCCTGGCCTGCCGTCTGGCGGAGCGGGGTATCCCCGTTCAGATGCACGACGTCTCGGTGACTCACTACTCCACCGTACTGGCCGACTGCTTTAAGTACAGCCACATTGTCTTTGCCTGCCCCACCTTCAACAACGGCGTCTTTGACGCCATGGAGCACCTGCTTCGGGATTTAATTCACCACAACCTGCAAAACAGGACGGTGGCCCTCATCCAGAACGGCTCCTGGGCCCCCGCCAGCGGAAAGCTGATGTGCCAGATGCTGGGGGAGATGAAGGGGATGCAGCTGCTTGGGGAACCTGTCACCCTGAAGTCCGCCCTGGCCCCCGGCCAGGAGGCGGAGTTGGAGGAGCTGGCCGGGAAGCTGGCCGCCTCCGTGCAGGGCCGCTCCCCTGCCGCTGGCCAGGCTCCGGAAGAGGACAGGCCCCGGGGCTTTGTGTGCAAAATCTGCGGTTTTGTCTATGAGAGCGACACCCTTCCCCCCGACTATATCTGCCCCATCTGCCGCCGCCCCGCCAGTGATTTTGAGCCGCCGGCATAGGCCGGCTGCAGGCTGAATATCTTCAAGAAAGGAGCGAGAGTGTGATGAAGTATGTGTGCGACCTGTGCGGCTTTATCTACGACGAGGCCGCCGAGGGTCCCATGCCCGACGACTACGTCTGCCCCCTGTGCGGGGCGGACAAGAGCCACTTTGCGCCCGAGCAGTGAACCGCGGTCTGAAAAGGGGGGCCTTGCGCCCCCTTTTTCTTGTCCCACTTGCCTTTTTCCCTCTAAATCGACAAAATGTTAACATTTTCTTCATTTGACAATTTTATCTACATAATGTAAACTAATCTTGTACATTGTGTTGGACAATTCTGCCAAGCTGGTTCATGAATCATCTGCTGGCCGCCTTGGCGCGGCTTTTTTTGTGGGCCGGCTCCCTTCCAGACACGCTTTCCGGAAAAGGAGGTCACTTTGTTAAGATTTGAACACGTGAGCCTGGCATACGGAAGCCAGAAAATCTTGAATGATATCTCATTTGAGATTCAGGACGGCCAGTTTGCCGTCTTTATCGGTCCGTCAGGGTGCGGCAAGACGACCACGCTGAAAATGATCAACCGCCTCATCCAGCCGGACAGCGGGCACATCTATCTCAACGACAAGGACCTGCTGACCACCGACCGCTATGACCTGCGCCGGCATACCGGCTATGTCATCCAGCAGATTGGCCTGTTCCCGAACATGACGGTGGCCCAGAACATATGCGTGGTGCCCAAGCTGCTGAAATGGCCGAAAGAGAAGTGCGACCAGACCGTTCGCGAGCTGCTGGAAATGGTGGGAATGCCCTATGAGCAGTATGCCCATAAGTACCCCTCGGAGATGTCCGGCGGGCAACAGCAGCGCATCGGTATTCTCCGCGCCCTGGCCGCCTCTCCCCCCGTCGTCCTGATGGATGAGCCTTTCAGCGCCCTGGACCCCATGACCCGCCGCTCCCTTCAGCTGGAGGTCAAAAACCTGCAGCAGAAGTTGAACAAGACCATCATTTTCGTCACCCACGACATGGAAGAAGCCCTGGACCTGGCCGACGTCATCATCTTCATGGATCACGGCCAAATCGTCCAGATTGCCCCGCCCGAGGAGATGCTGGAAAGTCCGGCCACGGACCAGATTCGGGAATTTTTGGGCAAGCACCATGCCGGCCCCTCCCCCGCCGAGCTGACGGTGGACCAGTTCATGCGCACCGGCATCATCACCGTCAACCAGAACCGGGGCGTCAACGAGTGCGTCAGCCGGATGCAGCACCACAACGTGGACACTCTGCTGGTGGTGGACGAGTACCGGCACTATCAGGGCACCGTCTCCATCGCGGATATCCGCCTGACCGGCCACGTGGTCAAAACCATCGGCCCGCTGGTGCGCAGCACTACCCCCGTGGTCCACACCGGGGACAACGCCAAAGAGTGCTTCGACCAGCTGGTATCCAGCGGTTTCCCCTATCTGGTGGTCCTCAACGCCGACCAGACGGTGGCCGGAATCATCACCAAGACCAGCATGGCCTCCGCCATGGCGGAACAGCTGTGGGGGTGATGGAATGAGCGATATTCTGCTGGACATCCTCAAACGGACCACGGAACACACCGGCTATACCCTGCTGTGCGTGGCCGTGGGCGCGCTGGTGGGAGTCCTTCTGGGCATCGCCTTGTCCCGGGTGCCCAAGGTGTCCCACTATCTGCTGCCGCTGCTGTCTATCCTGAACACGGTGCCCGGCATCGTGTTCATCGGCGTGCTGGTCATCTGGATTGGCATGACCTCGGCCACCGTCATCATCGCCCTGTCCATCTACGCCATGTTCCCTGTGCTGAAAAATACCGTCACCGGCCTTAACGGCGTGGACGCCCAGTATAAAGAGGCAGCCCGGGGCTGCGGCATGAACCAGCTCCAGCGGCTGCTGCGGGTGGAGCTCCCCCTGGCAATGCCCACCATCATCGGCGGACTGCGCCTGTCCACGGTGTACACCGTCAGCTGGGCGGTGCTGGCCGCCATGATCGGTCAGGGCGGCCTTGGCAACTATATCTACAAGGGGGTCAGCTCCAACAACAACGAGCTGATTCTTCAGGGGGCCATTCCCGCCGCCATTCTGGCTATGGTGCTGGGCGGCCTGGTGGACCTGCTCCAGCGCTGGGTGACCGCCCGCGCCACGGGGAAAGGCAGGGCCGGACGATGAGTATTTCCATCGTATGGGACCACCTGTCCCTTGTTCTGGCCGCCCTGGTGCTGGCCATCGCCGCCGGCGTCCCTCTGGGCCTGCTGGCATACCTCTCTCCCAGAGTGGGAAAGGTCATCCTCTGGGTGGTGGACCTTATCCAGACCGTCCCCGCCCTGGCTCTGCTGGGCATCATCATGGTGGTGCTGGACCCCGGTTCCCCCACCGCCATGGTCGGTCTGGCCCTGTACTCCCTGCTTCCCATCGTCCGCAACTGCTCCCTGGGCCTGTCCCAGGTGCCCGGCCACCTGAAAGAGGCGGCCACCGGCATGGGCATGGGCCGGGTCTACCGCCTGCTCCACGTGGAAGTGCCCCTGGCCTTCCCCATGCTGGTAACCGGTATCCGCATCGCCGCTGTCAACGCCATCGGCACCGCTGTGTTCGCCTCCTTTGTGGGCGGCGGCGGCCTGGGCGGGTTGTTCTATACCGCCATCCGGCAGCAGGATATGACGATGATTCTGGCCGGCACCGCCATCTTGATGGTGATGGCCTTCGCCCTGGACGCCGGCCTTGGCTATGTGGAGCGCCGGCTGTCCAGCAGCCACCGGACGAAACTGCCTGTCCCGGTCAAGGCCGCCGGCGGCTGCGCGCTGGCTGTGGCCAGCGCCGCGTTGGTGGTGTCGATGCTTATGCCGGCCGACACCACCGGGCAGCTCACCCTCTACGACGGGGACTACTCCGAGGTGAAGCTGATGCACTCCATGGTGGAGCAGCTGGTGGAGGACAAAACGGACCTGGAAGTGGTCATTCTGGACCAGATGACCCAGGTGAATAACCACAACGAGCTTAAGGGCAGCGACCCCAGCTGCGACCTGATGTTCAGCTATGACGGCACGATTCTCACCACCTTCCTGGGGCTGGACACCACCGACATCCCCGAGGGGGAAACCCTCTACGACTTTGTCAACCGCACGGTCAGCCAGGTGGAAGGGCTGCATATGCTGGGCAAGGTGGGGCTGAACAACACCTATGCCATCGGCGTGACCCAGGAGGTGGTAGACACCTACGGAGCCTCCAAGGTGTCCGACCTGGTCCCCATTGCCGGAGAGCTGGATTTCGGCGCCGAACACGAGTTCTACACCGAAGAGGGCAGTATGAAGTACCAGCCCTTTGTTGACTTTTACGGCCTGAACTTTAAGTCCGCCAAACCGGTGGACGTGGTGCTCAAATACAACGCCGTGGAGCAGGGCGACTTTGACGTGATGGTGGTCTACGCCACCGACGGTCTGAACAAACGCGCCGGCCTGACCATCCTGGAGGATGACAAGGGCTTCTTCCCCGAATATTACGGGGCCTTCCTGGTGCGCAACGACCTGTTCGAGGACTTCTACGACCTGGCCCCCAACTTAGAGCAGGTCCTGGAGCTTCTCACCGGCCAGGTGTCCAGCGAGGATATGGTGGAACTGACCTATGCCGTGGACGTGGACGGCCGGGCCGTGGCCGACGTGGCCCGCGAGTTCCTGGTCAGCAAGGGGCTGTTGGAGCAGTAACCGCCGCTTTTGTCCAATTGTCAACCCGGGGGACGATTCTTAAAAATCGTCCCCCGGGTTTCTCTGCCAATGTCCCCCCTTTCCGGGATGTGCCGCCCCTCCCCCCGGCTATCTGCCGGGTATAGGACAGCCCGTCGCCCTCATATCCTGCAGTAACCTGGAAATGCGGGAGGAATGAGGATGGAGACACGAATCGCGGACCTGCGCTATAAGGAAGTCATCAGTGTGGAGGACGGAAGCCGGTTTGGCTATGTGGGAGACATGGAGATTGACGTGGACAGCGGCCAGGTCCGGGCCCTGGTCGTCCCCGGCCGCCGCCGTCTGTTCGGCCTGCTGGGCCGGGACGAGGACCGCTATATCCCTTGGAGCGCGGTGCGCCGCTTCGGGGAGGACATCATTTTGGTGGAAGAGCGCTCCGTCCGCCGCCGGCCCAGAAGAGGATAGCGCGGAGTGCCCATGCAGTTTGATGCATGGGCACTCCGCGCTTTACAGCTCAAAGGCGGTATCCGTGGCAAAAAACCAAAGCACCGCCTTACGCACCGGTTTGCCCAGAATGGCGGAGAGCGCCTTACAGTAAGCGGCCAACTGGGGGCGGTACTCCTCCGCCCGCCCAGCTTCGCCGCCAGGCGGGATGCGGTCGGTCTTAAAGTCCACCACAATCAGTCCCTCTTTGTCCTCGAACCACAGGTCGATGACGCCCTGGAGCAGCAGCTCCTCCTCCCCTCCGTCGGGGAAATAGTCCTGGGCGGGTACCA
>CASECK010000178.1 GCA_949286295.1 uncultured bacterium
AGATCGCCCCCTCCCCCAAGTGGATGCGGGAGCGGCTGCGCTCCATGGGGGTGCGGCCCATCAACAACATTGTGGACATCACCAACTACGTGATGCTGGAGTACGGCCAGCCCATGCACGCCTTCGACTACCGGTATGTAAGGGGCGGAAAAATCATCGTCCGCCTGGCCCAGGAGGGGGAGGAGCTGACCACCCTGGACGGGCAGGTGCGCAAGCTCACCGCCAGCCACCTGGTCATCGCCGACGACACCCGCGCCGTGGGCCTGGCGGGCATCATGGGCGGCGAGAACTCTGAAATTGTCTCCGACACCACCGACGTGGTGTTCGAATCCGCCTGCTTTGACGGCACCTGCATCCGCAAGGGCGCCCTGGCCCTTGGGATGCGCACCGAGGCGTCGGCCAAGTTTGAAAAGGGCCTGGACCCCATGAACACCCTCCCCGCCGTGCAGCGGGCCTGCGAGCTGGTGGAGCTGCTGGGGGCGGGCGAAGTGGTGGACGGGGTCATCGACGTGCTCAACTACGTCCCCCAGCCCCACGTCATCCCCATGGACCCGGAGCGGGTCAACGCCCTGCTGGGCACCAGCATCCACCCGGCGGACCAGTACCAGTACCTGGAGCGGGTGGGCATCGTCACGGAGAAGAAGGACTTCCCCAACGGCCCCGCCGGCGTCATCATCCCCTCCTGGCGCGCCGACGTGGAGGGCATCGCCGACCTGGCCGAGGAGGTGGCCCGCTTCTACGGCTACAACAACATCCCCACCACCCTCATGCGGGGGCAGACCACCCGGGGGGGCTACTCCGAGGAGCAGAAGCTGGAGCAGGCCCTGGGGGCCGTGTGCCGGGCCTGCGGGTACGACGAGATTATCACCTACTCCTTCCTCTCCCCCGCCTGCTATGACAAGATTCGCTGGGCCGCCGGCGACCCCCGGCGGGAGAGCTTCCGGATTCTGAACCCCCTGGGCGAGGACACCTCCATCATGCGCACCACCGTACTGCCCTCCATGCTGGAGATTCTCACCCGCAACTACAACTACCGCAACCAGAGCGCAAGGCTGTACGAGGTGGGCCGCATCTATCTGCCCGGCGGGGAGGACGGCCTGGCGGTGGAGAACAGGGTGCTCTCCCTGGGGGCCTACGGCGAAGACATGAACTTCTACACCCTGAAGGGCTGTGTGGAGGCCATTCTGACGCAGATTCGGGCCGCGGAGGTCCATTTCCAGCGGCCCAGCGCGCCCAATCCCTCCTACCACCCCGGCCGGACGGCGGAGGTATACGCCGGAAAACAGAAAATCGGCGTGCTGGGCCAGATTCATCCCCTGGTGGCCCAAAACTACGGGGTGGACGCCGAATTCTACTGCGCCGAGCTGGACTTCCACGCCCTGCTGGAGGCGAAGGGCCCCGACCCGGAGTATGTCCCCCTGCCCAAGTTCCCCTCTGTGGCCCGGGACATCGCCGTGGTGTGCGGCGAGGCGGTCACGGTGGGCGCGCTGGAGCAAGCCATCCGGGCGGGAGCCAAGGGGCTGCTGCGGGAGGTCTCTCTGTTTGACATCTACCGCGGCAAGGGGGTGGCTGAGGGCAAAAAGTCCGTGGCCTTCCGCCTGGTGCTCCGGGCCGACGACCGCTCCCTCACCGCCGAGGAGGCCGACGCCGACGTCAAGTCCATCTTGGCGGCCCTGGAGGCGGAATGCGGCGCGGTGCTGCGCTGAGAGAGGAGGACGCTGCCATGATTCGCTTTGAGTGCGACTACGCCACCGGCGCCCACCCCAAGGTGCTCCAGGCCCTGGCCGACACCAATTTCGAGGCCTGCCCCGGCTACGGGGTGGACGCCCACTGTCAGAACGCCGCCCGGCTCATCCGCCTGGCCTGCCAAGCCCCGGAGGCCGACGTCCATTTTCTGGTGGGCGGTACCCAGGCCAATCTGACCGTCATCGCCGCCGCCCTGCGGCCCCACCAGGGGGTGGTCAGCACCCAGATGGGCCACATCGCCGACCACGAGACCGGGGCCGTGGAGGCCACCGGGCACAAGGTGCTATCGGTGCCCTCCCAGGACGGAAAGCTCACCGCCGGGCAGCTGGAAGCCCTGTGCCAGGCCCACTACGCCGACCCCAGCGTGGAGCACAAGGTCCAGCCGGGGATGGTCTATCTCTCCCACCCCACTGAGCTGGGCGGCGTGTACACCCTGTCGGAGCTGGAGGCCATCTGCCAAACCGCCCACCGCCACCACATGATGGTCTTTGTGGACGGGGCCCGGCTGGCCTATGGCCTGGCCGCCTCGGACATCACCCTGGCCGACTTGGGGCGGCTGTGCGACGTGTTCTACCTGGGGGGGACCAAGGCCGGCGCCCTGTTTGGCGAGGCGGTGGTCATCCTCAACCCGGCGTTGAAGCGGGACTTCCGCTATCTCATCAAGCAGCGGGGCGGGATGCTGGCCAAGGGCCGGCTGCTGGGCGTCCAGTTCGAGGCGCTGATGGAGGACGGCCTGTACCAGCGCATCGGCCGGGAGGCCGTGGACAAGGCCCTTCGCCTGCAAAAGGCCTTTTTGGACAAGGGCTGGCCGCTGCTCGTCCCCTCCCCCACCAACCAGCAGTTCCCCATCCTCCCCGACGGCGCCCTGGCCCGTCTGAGCGAAAAGTACACCACCTGCTGGTGGTCCAAGCCCGACGAGGGGCATACCGCTGTGCGCTTCTGCGTCAGCTGGTCCACCACCGAACAGGATATCGACGCGCTCACCGGCGACATCCGCGCCCTGTGAGCTGGCGGGAAAACGGCTTACAGGCCGGGTCCAGCCGCCGGAGGGCGGCCGGACCCGGCCCTTTGTGTCTGGCCGGAAATTCCATTTTGCGGAATTTCTTCTTCCCATTTTGTCCCAACGGTGCTACAATAAAAAAATAATCCCACCTGGAACGGAGGGCCGGAGTTGACAGCAAAAAACGATTTTTCTCAGGGCAGCATCCCCAAAAACATTATATCCCTGGCCCTCCCCATGACGGCGGCCCAGCTGGTCAACGTGCTGTACAGCGTGGTGGACCGCATCTATTTAGGCCGCCTGCCGGGCAGCAGCCACCTGGCCCTCACCGGCCTTGGGGTGACCATCCCCATCGTGTCCATCCTCATGGGCCTGGCCAACCTGTGCGGCACCGGCGGCGGCCCCCTGTGCTCCATCTGCCGGGGCAAGGGGGACGAGCCGGAGGCCGAGCGGGTCATGGGCAACGCCTTCACCCTGCTGCTCCTGCTGGGCGCGGCGGCCACCGCCTTCTTCCTGGCGCTGAAGCGGCCCATTCTCTACCTCTTTGGGGCCAGCGACGCCACCTTCCCCTACGCCGACGACTATATGACCATCTATCTGCTGGGCACCGTGTTTGTCATGATAAGCCTTGGCATGAACCCCTTCCTCACCGCCCAGGGCTTTGGGCGGATGGGGATGATGACGGTAATCATCGGGGCGCTGCTCAACTTGGTTTTGGACCCTGTTTTCATCTTTCTGCTGGGCATGGGGGTGAAGGGGGCCGCCCTGGCCACCATCCTCTCCCAGGGGGTGTCCGCCGCCTGGGTGCTGGCCTTTCTCACCGGGCGGCACACCATCCTCCGGCTGCGCCTGTCCTGCCTGCGCCTGGAGGCGGGGCGGGTGCGCCGCATCCTCTCCCTGGGGCTGTCCGGCTTTTTCATGAACATGACCAACAGCCTGGTCCAGGTGGTGTGCAACGCCACGCTCCAGGTCTGGGGCGGCGACCTCTATGTGGGCATCATGACCATCATCAACTCCCTGCGGGAGGTCTTTATCATGCCGGTCCACGGCCTCACCAACGGCTCCCAGCCGGTGATGGGCTTCAATTACGGGGCGGGCAAGCCCGACCGGGTGCGCCAGTCCATCCGCTTCAGCGTGGGGGTGACGGTGGCCTACTCCGCCCTGTTCTGGGCCGTGGCCATGCTCTTCCCTGAGCTGCTCATCCGAATCTTCAACGACGACCCGGAGGTTATCGCAAAAGGCGTCCCCGCCCTGCGGGTCTACTTCGGCCTGTTTATCTTCATGTCCCTCCAGGTGGCCGGACAGGGGGTGTTTGTGGGGCTGAACCGCTACAAGCAGGCGGTGTTTTTCTCCCTGCTGCGCAAAGCGGTCATCAACGCCCCCCTGACGGTCCTCTTCCCCCTGTGGATAGGGACCATGGGGGTATTCACCGCCGAGGCGGTGTCCCAGCTGATTG
>CASECK010000179.1 GCA_949286295.1 uncultured bacterium
CCCGGACCCCCTATTCAATATTCTGCACCTGTTCCCGGATTTTTTCAATCTCAGCTTTGATGTCCACCACCTGGCGCGCGATGTCAATATCGCTGCACTTGGAGCCGATGGTATTGGCCTCCCGGTTGAACTCCTGAATCAGAAAATCCAGCTTCCGGCCCACGGCGCCCCCCCGGGAGAGCAGCTCCCGCAGCTGGGCGATGTGGCTGCGCAGGCGGACCGTCTCCTCGTCCACCGCGACCTTATCGGCAAAGATGGCCGCCTCGGTAAGGATGCGGGCCGGTTCCAACTGGGTGTTGGCCAGCACTTCGCTCATCCGCTCTTCCAGCCGGGCGCGGTACTCGGCCACCGTCTGGGGGGAGCGCGCCTCCACCAGAGCCACTTTCTCCTCGATGGCGGCGGCCCGGGCCAGGATGTCCTCCTGCAGGCGCTGGCCCTCCCGGGTCCGCATCCCGTCGAAGTCGGCCAGGGCCTTGTCCAGCACGGCGCAGATATCCCGGGCCCGCTGCTCCACATCCTCCTCGGCCTTTTCGGCCAGCAGGACCTCGGGGAAGCGGGAGAGCAGGGACACGGAGAAGTCGTCGCTCAGGCCGTAGAGCTCCGCCAGCTCCTTCAGGGCGGCGTGGTAGCCGTCGGCCGCCGCCCGGTTGACCGTCACCCGCACCTGCCCGGCGCCGGCGCTGTCCATGGTGACAAACACGTCCACCTTTCCCCGGGAAATGACGCTCTGAACCCGGGCCTTGACCGCCTCCTCGGCAAACAGGTACAGGCGGGGGATGCGCACATTGCAGTCCAGATAGCGGTTATTGACGGAGCGCAGCTCCACCGTAATGGTACAGCCGTTGACCGTGTCTTCTCCACGGCCGTATCCGGTCATGCTTTTGACCACCCTGGTCACTCTCCTTTTCTTCTCCCCGGTCCGCGCCCAAAGCCCAGCCGGGCCCGGAGCATCCCAACCAGGCGGGACAGACCGGTGTCGTACAAAATAAAAATCACATTCCCGCCCCCATAGAGAAGCAGGCTGTTCTCTCCCAGCCACGCGGGGGGATGGGGCAAAAACAGCTCCCGAAAGGCAAACCAGCAGGCTGTGAGCACCCCGTTGAAAAACAGCAATTTCAGCGCCCATTCCACCGGCAGGCGCCGCAGACTCTCCACAGCCCCCTTTACCACGGGGTATAGCCCCAAGAAGGCGAAAAACAGCAGGGCCACCCTTTTGTCCGGCAGCAAAATCAGCCCCAACAGGGAGGCCGCCCCCCAGCAGAGGTAGCCCGCCGGCCGGCCGGCGTACAGAGTGGCCGCCATGGGGAACAGTCCGGCGGCGGCGGTGAGTCCCAGCCGGCCCGAGGGGGCTGCGCAGGCCAGCCACAGCACCACCAGGCTGCCCGCCCCCAGCACGCCGCCCAGAGCGGTATATCCTCCGCCGGCCTTCTCCGGCCTAACCCCGCGCCGCGCCATTCAGCAATTTCCTCCCCCGCACAGGCAGTTGAGGCACAGCATGGTGGTGCAGCAGTCCATCGCGTCCACGCCGCCCGCGCCGTAGCCCGCGGGGCGGTATCCCCCGGCGGCGCCGCGCTGCATCACCGCCAGCGCCTGGCGGTACTCCATATTATTGGGGTCCAGCTGGACCGCCCGGGCATAGTTCTGCATGGCCTCGTCCATCCAGCCCTTCCGGTAGGCGATACTGCCCGACAGGAAGTACCACTCCCCGTCCTTCTGGCCCACCTCGTAGAGCAGCCGCTCCGCGCCCTCCAGGTCGCCCATATTGATTTTGCTGCGCACCTGGGCATAGACCGGACCGGCGGCGCCGGAGGCGTAGCCGCCCTGATGGCCGCTGTAGCCGCTGTAACCGCCGGAAGCGCCCTGCTGCCCGCCGCCGGAGCGCTGCTTGGTGATGGTGTCGTAGGCCTCGTTAATCTCCTTCATTTTCTCCTCGGCCAGGTCGGCCAGGGGGTTGTTGGCGTAGTTGTCGGGGTGGTACTTCCTGGCCAGCTCCCGGTAGGCCTTCTTGACCTCCTCGTCGCTGGCGCTGGGGCTGACGCCCAGGACGCTGTAAGGATCTCTCATGTGTTGTTACTCCATATCTTCTGTTTTTTAATCCGGGCCCAGCTGCCTTCCAAGACGGCCCGCTGAATCAGGGGCAGGCCCAGGTATACGATGTTCTCCAAAAGCGCCTTTCGGCACCCAAACTCTCCCAACTGAAGGGCCGCGCCCATCTGGGCCAGCGAGTGCTCCATGGTCAGGGCCAGGGCCGCGTCGTCCCCCTCCGGCCCATAGCGGGCCGCCACCGGGTTATAGCGCCCCGCCGCCCGGTCCAAAAGCAGGTCGTCCCGGGCGTCGGCCAGGTAAATCCACCTGCCCAGGTGATAGAGCAACTGGCCCAGGACCCGGCCCCGCTCCCCTTCCCCGGGGGCGGCCGCCCGGAGCAGCCGGGCAAAGGTGTCCGCCGTCCGGTCCAGCGAGGGGCAGCGAGAGCGCTCCAGGCCGGCCAGCTCCTCCAGGCACTCCCGCACCGCCCCGTCAAACTCCGGGCGGCGGCGGGCGGCCTTTCTGTACGCCGGAAGCAACAGCCAGGACAGGACGCGGGCGGGCAGGCCGCCCCAGAAGCCATCGTCCTTGGCGCTGTCCCGCAGCTTCCACCAGGCCAGCACCACGCTCTCGTCGGCGGCCATATCCAGCGCCGGGCTGTCCGGACACATGGGCTTTTTCCGCAGGGGGTTGGCGTGGCACCGGCCCCGGCAGGGGGCGAAGGCCTCTTCCGGCTGCCACAGCACCAGCGCCAGGAAGGTGAAATCAAAATTCAAAAACATGGG
>CASECK010000180.1 GCA_949286295.1 uncultured bacterium
ATGGGGAGCTGGGCGGTGCTGGCCTATTTGCCCTATCTGGCCGTGGCCGGAATCCTGGCCGGGCTGTTCACCGGCGCGGCCGCCCAGGCGCTGGTGCGGCGGATGGACAGACTGAAGCCATAACAAAGGCGGACTGTACAAAACGTACAGTCCGCCTTTATTATTGCTATTTGTATTTAAAATCCCTTGTATAACAACCGGCTCACAGCTCCAGGAGCGCCCCGGCGTGGGGCGGGAGGGTGAGGGTGAATCCCCAGTCCTCCGCCTCGGCCGCGGCCCGGCCCAACACCGCCCGGGGGGCGCCGTCCAGGTCCAGGAACATGGCCTGCTGCCCCTCGCTGGCGTTGAAGGCGCACAGCAGCCGCTGGCTGCCCTCCTGGCGCAGAAAGGCCAGCAGAGGTCCCTTGCCGTACACATAGCGGATGCTCCCCCGGCGCAGGGCGGGGTACTTTTTCCGCGCCCTGCCCAGGGCGCAAAACCAGTCCAGCAGCTCCCGGTCCTCCCGCCCCCAGGGGTAGGTCTGGCGGTTGAAGGGGTCCTCGAAGCCCTCCATTCCGGCCTCGTCCCCGTAGTACACCGTGGGGGAGCCGGGGAAGCAAAACAGCAGCAGCGAGGCCGCCCGCAGCAGGTCCTTGCCCCGGCGGCGCTGCTTGGGGGACAGGCGGAAGGCGGCGCGCCACTCCTTGGACTGCTCCCGGTACTCCCCCCCGGCCCCCAACAGGGTGAGGATGCGGGGGGTGTCGTGGGTGCCCAGGGAGTTCATGGCGCAGTAGAAGGCGAAGGGGGGATAGTTCTCCCGGATGGTTTCCATCCCCTCCACAAAGTTTTCCGCCCCGCCGCCGGTGAAGAAGGACAAAATGGCCTGGCGCAGGGGGTAGTTCATCAGCCCGTCGCAGTGGCCGCCCAGGATGTGCTTGCGGCGCACCCCGTAGGCGATTTTGTTGGAGCCGTCCTCCCACACCTCGCCGATGATCACCGAGTCGGGCTTCTCCTCCCGGGCGGCCTGGTGGATGCCGTGGACAAAGTCGTCGGGCAGCTCGTCGGCCACGTCCAGCCTCCAGCCGTCCGCCCCCGCCCGCAGCCACCGGCGCACCACGCTGTCCGGACCGCCGAAGATGAAGTTGCGGTAGTCGCCGTTGCCCTCGTTGACGGCGGGCAGGGAGTAGATGCCCCACCAGCTGTCATATTGTTTGGGCCACTGGGTGAAGTTGAACCAGGGGCGGTAGGGGGAATCCCAGCTCTGGCTGGCCCCGATGTCGGGGTAGAAACCGTCGCCGTTGAAGTAGCGGCTGACAAAGCCAGTGTGATTGAATACCCCGTCCAGCATCACCCCCATCCCCCGCCGGTGGGCCTCGGCGCACAGGCGGGAGAAGTCCTCGTTGCTGCCCAGCATGGGGTCCACCCGGCCGTAGTCGGCGGTGCCGTAGCGGTGGTTCTCCGCGGCCTCAAAGATGGGGTTGAAGTACAGCGTCTCCACCCCTAAGTCCTTCAGGTAGTCCAGCTTTTCGATAATGCCCCGGAAATCGCCGCCGAAAAAGTCCCGGTTGCGGACCTCCCCCCGGTGGTCGGGGCGGAACTCGGGCATATCCTCCCAGTTCTGGTGGACGCTCCGCCCCCCCACCATACCGGTGGGGTCCGGAATCCGGCTGCGGCAAAAGCGGTCGGGGAAAATCTGATAGGTCATCCCCTCCCCGAACCAGCCGGGGACCGGCTGGGCGCCGTCGTAGACGGTGAGCTGATAGGGCCCCAGGGTCTGCCGCCCGCCGTCCAGCCGCTCCAGGCGGAAGGAGTACCACACCAGGCCCACATAGCCGGTGGTGTCCAGATGGGCGGTGAACACGTCCTGGCCCAGCTCGAAGCCCTGCCAGGGCATGGGCAGAGTGAGGCTCTGGCCGTCCCGGCTCTCAAACTGGGCGGTCATCACGGCCCGGGAGAAGCCCTCGGCCCGGGGGGGACGGAGGGTGAAGCGCACCGCGGTGCCTGAGGACACCGCCCCATAGGGGCTTTTATAGCGCGGGTCCCGGGAGTTGTAGGTGGGTTGATAGGTCATGCGATCACCTGAAAGAAAGGATGGGGCGGGCGGGGGTCAGTAGTGGTAGTTCCCCCCGCCGATGAATTCCCGCAGCAGGGAATCCCGGGCCACAAGGGCCGGGTCGATGGGCTCGAAGTAGCGGAAGGCGTCCACCAGCTGGAGCATCTCGTCGTGGCGCTCGTTGTCCTCGGGCACGGAGCGCAGAATGGGCACGGCGTAGTTGCGCATCACGGATACCTCGTAGGGCAGGGCGGAGTCGAAGATGATGTCCGCCCGGTTTTTATAGGGGGAGATGTACAGCTTCTCCCCCCGGCGGACGTTGGCCCACATATCCAGGGTCTCGGCCACCCCGGTGCCCCGGAAGTTATAGTCCCGGACCGCCCGGCGGGTCAGGCGCATCCAGGTGCCCTTGAAGCGCAGGGCGGCCCCCTCGTTCACATTGGAGCGGGCGGAGATATAGAGCTTGGTGGCCTCCGGGTGCCGGCCGGCGATGTCGTCGTTGAGGGCGTGGATGCCCTCGAAGATGGCAATCTCGTTTTTTTCCAGCTTCAGGGGGGTGCCCAGGGTGTCGTTGCGCATCTGGCGGGCAAACTCGAACTTGGGGATGAGAATCTCCTCCCCCCGGGACAGGGCGGTGAAGTGCCGGTCCAGCAGGTCCATGTCCAGACACAGGGGGGACTCGTAGTCGATGTCCCCCTCGGGGGTGCGGGGCGCGGTCTTTTTGTTGATGGTCCGGAAGTAGTTGTCCATGGACACCGCGTGGGAATTGACTCCCCGGCGCCGGAGCTCCTCGGCGATCTTCATGGCGGTGGTGGTCTTGCCCGAGCCGGAGGGGCCGGACAGCAGCACGATGGGGCTGCGCTCTAAGTTGGAGAGAATCCGGTCCGCCGCCAGGGACACCCGCTGGGCGTAGGCCTGGTCGCACTCGGCCAAAAACTCGGCCACGCCGCTGCGGATGCGCTTGTTGATCTCTTGGAGTTGGTAGGCCATAGATACACCTCTGTTTCAATGATAGAACTCTAAAATCTCCTGCCGCTGCCGGGCCAGCTTTTCCCCGGCGGCCAGGTACTCCTGGGGGTACTTGGGGTTGGAAAGGCGCAGAATCTTGCCCGAGGGCGGGTCGATGAGCTTGGTGACCCCGCCGGCCCCCAGGGAGACTACGGTTTGCAGCTCCTCCATCATGACGATGTTGTACACGCTCTGGGCGCCCGGCAGGGTCCAGCCCACATTCTCCAGGGCGCCGGACATATATTTCTGCCGGTATAAATAATAGGGCTGATAACCCCGCTGTATCAGCGCCTCCCGGGAGAAGTCCAGCATCCGGGCGGTCTCCTCCCCGCTGGGCAGGCCGCCCTCCCCGCCGCCGGCCATGAGGGAGGAGCCCTTCTTTCGCGCCAGGGTGTGGACGGTGACATTCTCCGGCCCCAGGGCCAGCACCCCCTCCAGGGAGCGGCGGAAGCCCTGGAAGCTGTCCCGGGGCAGGCCGGCAATCAAATCCATATTGATGCAGGCAAAGCCCACCTCCCGGGCCAGGGCGAAGGCGGCCTGGATGTCCCCCGGGGTGTGGTCCCTGCCGATGGCCTCCAGCACATGGCCCTCCAAGGTCTGGGGGTTGATGGAGATGCGGCCCACGCCGTGGGCGCGCAGTACCTCCAACTTTTCCCGGGTGATGGTGTCCGGCCGGCCGGCCTCCACGGTGAGCTCGCCGCAGCCCTCCAGAGGGAGGGCGCGCCGGCACCGGCGCAGGATGAGGTCCAGCTGGCCGGCGGACAGGGTGGTGGGGGTGCCGCCCCCCATATAGAAGGAGCGGACGGACAGCCCGGCCTGCTCCAGCACCCGGCCGGCGGCGTCAATCTCCGCCAGCAGGGCCTGGACATAGGGCTCCACCAGATTCAGGGTCCTCCCCACGTCGGCGGAGACGAAGGAGCAGTAGGCGCACCGGGAGGGACAGAAGGGGATGCCGATATACAGCGACACCTCCCGGGGGGCGAGGGAACGCCGGACGTCCAGGCTGGCCTGGGCGCACTCCACCGCCAGCTTGGCCCGCTCCGGAGAGACCTGGTAGACTTCCTCCAACTCCCGCTGGGCCCCCTCCGGTCCGGCCCCGGCCAGCAGGCTCCGGGTGGGCAGCTTCACCGGCCGCACGCCGGTGAGAGCGCCCCAGGGGGGCTGCCGGCCCAGCAGGGCGGTGCCCGCCTCGTAGAAGGCCAGCTTCAAGGCGTGCTGCACGGAGCGGATGGCCTGCTCCGGGGCGCCGCCCAGGCTGTCCGCGGGCAGGCCGCGGCGCCCGGACGCTGTCCGGCCCTGCCAGTTCACCCCGGCGCCGAGCCAGACGGTCCCGCCCTCCGGGCGGAGGGAAAACACGGCGCAGCCAGCCTCTGTAAGGATATGGGGCTCCTGGGCCGGATATTCCGGCCGCTCCCCGGGGAAGAGGGTGAGCATCATCTGCTCGGCGGCATAGTGAAAGCGCTCCGGTTCCCAGAGGGGGGAGGGCCGGAAGTACAGCTTCATTGTCCCAGGGCCTCCCGCAGGAAGGGGTTGTACCGCCGCTCTGTGTCCAGGTCGGAGGTCCGGTCGTGGCCGGGACAGACGTGGAAGTTACCCTCCAGCTCCCCCAGCCGCTTCAGGGAGGCCATAATCTCCTCATAGCTGCCCCCGGCCAGGTCGGTGCGGCCGCAGGAGCCGCAGAACAGGGTGTCCCCGGTGAACAGCACGTCCCCCGCCATCAGGGTGACCGAGCCCTTGGAGTGCCCGGGAGTGTGGAGCACCCGGATGGTCAGGCCGCCCAGGGGCAGCGCGTCCCCCTCGCCGTAGTACTTCAGACCCTCCACCTGGCCCTCCAGGGGGAACAGGCGGCTGCCCGCCCCCTGGGCGTCGGCGCGGTGGATGTAGATTTCCGCCTCCGGCAGGAGCCGGTGAAGCTCCGGAACGGCGGTGGTGTGGTCGTAATGGCCGTGGGTCAACAGGATATAGCGCACCCGCGCCCCGTCCTCCTTCAGGGTGGCCAGGATTCGCCCAGCCTCGTCTCCCGGGTCGATGACGGCGGTCTCGTGGTCCGGCCCGTCCTCCAGGAGATAGCAGTTGGTGCCGATGGGACCCACTTGCAGCAGTTTGACTTTCATCGCGGTCTCCTTTCCAGCCGCCAGCGCGCCCGGAGGGGCGCCGGCGGTCAAGTTTCGTCGGTATCGTACAAAATGGTGACCGGCCCGTCGTTGACGGAGGACACCTGCATATCCGCCCCGAACCGGCCGCACTCCACCTGGAAGCCCCGGGCCCGGCAGCGGGCCAGGAAGCGCTCGTACAGGGGCACGGCCAGCTCCGGCCGGGCCGCCCCGGAAAAGCCCGGGCGGCGGGAGGAGGTGTCGGCGTACAGGGTGAACTGGCTGACCACCAGCAGGGCCCCGCCGGCCTGCTCCAGACTCAGGTTCATTTTCCCGTTTTCGTCCTCAAAGACCCGCAGGTTGCAAATCTTCTCGGCCAGTTTGTCACAGACGGCCTCGGTGTCGCCGGGGCCCACCCCAAGCAGAACGAGAAAGCCCTTGCCGATGGCCCCCGCCGTCTGGCCGGCGATGGTGACGCAGGCGGAGGACACTCTTGTGACGACAGCGCGCATATCCGCATCAGCCTTTCCTTGAGAGATGGGGGGCCTATTTCCCGCTGGAGCGGGCCACATGGTAGACCCCCTGGATGCCGCCCAGCTTGTTGATGACGCCGGCCAGCTCGTCCTTGTCCCGGACCTCCAGCACCATGTTGACCACCGCGTGGCCGTCGGGCATGGAGCGGGCGGACAGGGCGCTGACCTTCACCTTGGCGGCGGACAGGGCCATGGCCACGTCCAGGGTCAGCCCGTCCCGGTCCTTGGAGGACAGCTCCAGGGCGGTTTTGTAGTTGGGCAGCTTGCTGTCCGCCCAGGAGACCTTCACCCAGCGGTCGGCCTCCTCCAGCTTGCGCCGCTCAGGGGCGGCGTTGGGGCAGTCGGCCCGGTGGACGGACACCCCGTATCCCCGGGTGATAAAGCCCACCACCGGGTCCCCGGGGACGGGGGTGCAGCATTTGGCGAACTTGACCAGGCAGTTGCCCAGCCCCTCCACGATGATGCCGGAGTCGGACTTGGCGCTCTGGCCCGGCGGGGGGGCGGCGGAGCTGCCGGGGACGATGACGCTCTCCTCGATGGGGCGGGCTGCGGCGGCGGCCTTCTCCGCCTGGAGCCGGCCCAGGCGGAGCATCTCGTCCCGCACCCGGGCCACGGCCTTGGAGGCGGTGGTGCCGCCGTAGCCGATGGAGGCGTACAGCTCGTCCAGGGAGCCGCAGCGGACCTTGTGGAGGATGTGGGGCAGCACCTCCTCGGCGGTGACGGCGGCCAGGGACAGCTTGCAGTGGCGCAGCTCCGACTCAAAGGCGGCGCGGCCGGTGGCGATGTTCTCCTCCCGGCGCTCCTTTTTGAACCACTGCCGGATTTTGTTGCGGGCCTCGTTGGACTTGCACAGCTTCAGCCAGTCCCGGCTGGGCCCCTTGGCGGACTTGGAGGTCTGAATCTCCACAATATCGCCGTTTTTCAGCACGGTCTCATAGGGGACCATCCGCCCGTTGACCCGGGCGCCCACCATGCTGTTGCCCACGGCGGAGTGGATGTTGTAGGCAAAGTCGATGGGGGTGGCCCCGGCGGGCAGGTTGACCACGTCGCCGTTGGGGGTAAAGACGAACACCTCGTCGGAGAACAGGTCCACCTTCATGGTGCTGACAAATTCCTCCGCGTCGGTGTCCTGCTGGCTCTCCAGCAGCTTGCGCACCCACTCGAACTCCTGCTCGGTGCCCAGCTTCCGGTCGGCCAGGCCCTGCTTGTACTTCCAGTGGGCGGCCACGCCGTACTCGGCGGTCTGGTGCATCTCCCAGGTGCGAATCTGCACCTCGAAGGGGATGCCCTCCCGGCCGATGACCGTGGTGTGGAGGGACTGGTACATATTGGGCTTTGGGGTGCCGATATAGTCCTTGAACCGGCCCAGCACCGGCTTGAACATATCGTGGATGCAGCCCAGCACATTGTAGCATTCGGGGATGTCGTCCACGATGACCCGGAAGGCGTACAGGTCAAAAATTTCGTCCAGGGTCTTGTTCTGGGTGAACATCTTCCGGTAGATGGAGTAGATATGCTTCACCCGGCCGTAGACGGTGCAGTGGATGCCCTCCTGGCTCAGCCGCTGCTGGATGCGGTGCTGGACGGCGGCCAGGAACTCCTCGTGGGCGGCGGAGCGCTCGGCCAGCTGCTCCTCAATCTCCTTGTAGCCCACCGGGTCCAGGTACCGCAGGGACAGGTCCTCCAGCTCCCACTTGATGCGCTGCATTCCCAGGCGGTGGGCGATGGGGGCGTAGATTTCCATGGTCTCCAGGCTCTTCTCCCGCTGCTTCTTGGGGGACTGGTATTCCATGGTGCGCATATTGTGCAGCCGGTCGCACACCTTGATGAGGATGACCCGGATATCCCGGCTCATGGCGATGAGCATCTTGCGCAGATTTTCCATCTGCTCCTCTTCCTTGGTGACATACTGCACCCGAGTCAGCTTGGTGACTCCCTCCACCAGCTCGGCCACGTTGGGGCCGAATTTTTTGGCGATCTCCTCATGGGTGGAGGCGGTGTCCTCGATGCAGTCGTGGAGCAGGGCGGCGATGATGCTGTCCACGTCCAGCTCCAGGTCGGCCACAATCTCCGCCACGGCGATGGGGTGGATGATATAGGGCTCGCCGCTTTTGCGCAGCTGGCCGTGGTGGGCGGCGTCGGCATAGGTGAAGGCGTCAAACAGCCGCTGGGTGTCCAGACTGGGGGTATAGGCGGCCACCTTTTTTTCCAGGGCGTGATAGCGTTCCAGAATCGGGTCCATAGGGTTCACCTCGGTTGAAGTATGGGAAGCGGCCGGAGCGCGGGGCGTCCTAGCCGCGCCCGGCGCTCAGCCGTCCAGGAGAGACCGCAGCCGCCGCAGAATCTCCGAGGCCTCCAGGTCCACCTTTTGCTGCGCCGGACGCAGGGAAATCTGAAGCCGGCCAGAGCGGCGGCGCAGGACAATCAGTCCCCGCTCCTCCAGCACCTCCAGGCACAGCAGCGTGCGGGCCGGCGCCTCCCGCTGGCGGACGGTCCGGGCCACCGCCCGGGCGATGCGCAGGGGGGTGTCCTCCACCACCGAGCCGGCGGCGGACTGCCGCTCCAGCCAGCGCCACAGGCCCACAAACTCCTCCCGGCAGGGCAGCAGGAGCCGGGCCTCGTCACAGGTGAGGGCCTCTCCCCGATGGTATTTTTCATAGACGGCCTGTTCCATCTGGGCCCGGGAGGGGACGGGGCACAGGTCCGCCACTTGCAGCTGCAGGTCCCGCCGCCCCCGAAACTCGTTCATCTGGGGGTAGAAGGCCACGTCCACCCGGCAGCCGGGCCGCAGGCCCGGCTCTCCGCCGGCGGCGGAGAACCAGATGGCCTCCAGGCAGACTCCCCGGCTGTCCAGCTGCAGCTTCAGGTGCCGCCCCCGTCCCACCTGGGACAGGCAGCGGACCTGCGCCCCCCGGAGCAGCAGCAGGGGCCTGGGGTTGCCGGTGCCCCAGGGCTCCAGCAGGTCCAGCTGCTCCACCGCCTCCGCGGTGAGCAGCCCCGGCTCGACCTCCAGGTCCACCTCCAGTACGGAGGGGAGCTCCTGCCCGCCGTACCGCCGCGCCACAGCCAGGCGCAGGGCCTGGGCCAGGGCGGGGATGTTCTCCTCCCGCACGGTAAAGCCGGCGGCCAGGGCGTGTCCGCCGAAGCTCTCCAGCAGGCCGGCGCAGTCGGACAGCAGCTGGAAGAGGTTGATGTCCCCCCAGGAGCGGCACGAGCCCTTCCCCACCCCCTGCTCCAGGCAAATCATGAAGCAGGGGCAGGCGTATTTCTCCGCCAGGCGGGAGGCCACGATGCCCACCACCCCCTGGTGCCACTGGCCCGCGGCCAGCACGATGGCCCCGTGCTGGGGGTGGCTGGTCAACCGCTGGACGCACTGCTGGAAGATGTCGCTCTCCAAATCCTGGCGCTGCCGGTTGAGCTCGCACAGCTCCAAGGCCAGCTCCTCGGCCCGCTCCGGGTCCCGGGTGAGCAGCAGCTCCGCGGCCACCTCCGCCCGGCCCATCCGCCCCGCGGCGTTGATTCGGGGGGCCAAGGTATAGCCCACCGACACCGAGGTCACCGGTTTGTCCTCCAGCCCGGCGCAGCGAATCAGGCTGGCCAGCCCCAGCCGCCCGGCGGGATTGAGCCGGGCCAGCCCCTGGCGGACGATGGTCCGGTTGGGTCCGGTCATGGGCATCACGTCGGCCACCGTGCCCACGGCGGCCAGGTCGCAGAACTCCTCCAGCACCGCCGGGGCCTGCTCCAGCCCCGCCGCCGCCATGGCCAGCATCAGCGCCACGCCCACCCCGGCCAGCCCCTTGAAGGGGTAGGGGCAGTCGGGCCGGTGGGGGTCCACCACCGCGGCGGCCTGGGGCAGCCGCTCCTTGCAGGCGTGGTGGTCGGTGACCACCACGTCCACCCCCAGCTGTCCGGCCAGGGCGGTCTCCTCCACGGCGGTGATGCCGCAGTCCACTGTAATGATGAGCCGCACCCCCTGCCGGGCCAGCAGGCGCACCGCCTCCTGATTGAGGCCGTAGCCCTCCTCCAGCCGGCACGGGATATAGGGGACCGCCCGCCCGCCCCGGGCGGTGAGGAACTGGGTGAGCAGGCAGGTGGCGGTGATGCCGTCCACGTCATAGTCCCCATATACCGCGATAAGCTCCCCCCGCTCCAGGGCCAGCCGCACCCGCCGGACCGCCAGGTCCATGTCCCGCATCAGCAGCGGGTCGGGGAAGGGCTCTCCCCGGGGGGAGAGGAGGGCGGCGGCCTGCTCCGGGGTGTCCGTCCCCCGGGCGGCCAGAATGGCCGCCAGCAGGGGCGGCACCCCCGCCCGCTCCAGGGCCAGCCGGGCCTGGGGCCTGGGGGCGGCCACCCGCCACTGTTTATATTTCATGGCAGACCGCCCCCTTTCCGCCCCCGGCCCGCTCTCCCGGGCCGGGAAAGCAGGCGGTTCCATGGCACTTTAACTCTCTTATTATAGCATGGACCGCCCCTTCCATCAAGATAAAATCCCCCTCGCCCCCTCCGGCCAGAGCGCTCTGCCTTGCGCGGACGCCGGAAATAGGGTATACTGCCGGCGGGGGGAGGTGGATGAGTCCAATCGCATTCGCGAAGGCGGATTCGCCGTCCGCTGTACTGAGAGAAGGTTCTCCGACGCGCCGGAGGGGGCGTCCCGCCCTCTCCGGCATTCAAGCAGGCTGTCAATCTAATGCGCTGATGCAATCCTGTGTCGGCTCATCGGGGAAGAGATGTAATAAAATACAAATTACTTTAATTTTCTGGAAAAGTTTTTGTTGATTTATTACAAAGTCTGTGCTATGCTTAGCAAAGACGAGGTCTCTTCGCAGAGGGGCCTCCGAATCAGACGCACGCCTCTTCGGCGGTGGGGTCCGCCGGTTTGGGATGGGGAGGCGCGCGGCTTTTTTCGGAGGAGCGCAGAGAACTTGGAAGACAAACTGTAAAGGAAAGAAGAAAGAGGGGTAACAAGTTATGGAAATTATCACCAACCCGGTAACCATATCCGTTATCGTCCTGTGCGTGCTCAGCTTGATGAAGCTGAACGTGCTGCTGTCCATGCTCATCGCCTGCGTGGTGGGCGGTCTGGTGGGCGGCATCCCCATCTATACCGAGGAAGAGGGCGTTTCCACCATCATGGGGCTGCTCACCGGCGGCTTCACCGGCAACGCCACCACCGCCCTGGCCTACGTCCTGCTGGGCGTGTTCGCCACCGCCATCGCCACCACCGGCCTGGCGGAGATTCTGTCCAAAAAGCTCTCCCGCATCATCGGCGGCAAGAAGTTGGTTCTGCTGGGCGCCATCACCATCATCGCCTGCCTGTCCCAGAACCTGATTCCCGTCCACATCGCCTACATCCCCATCCTCATCCCCCCCATGCTGGCCATGATGAACAAGATGAAGCTGGACCGCCGGGCGGCCGCCTGCTGTCTGGC
>CASECK010000181.1 GCA_949286295.1 uncultured bacterium
CAACCGGCCATCTGGCCGGCGGCGCGAGTGCGCCGTGCAAGCGTTTTAAACCCCCGTGGAAACCAAGGGGGCGGGGCAAATCAATTTACCCCAGCCATTTAAATAAAAGGGTGGTGCCGCCCCCAGGGCGGCGGCACACCAACCGCGAGCCCAGCGCAGTACCCGCAGGGGGCAGGCCACATCCGTAAGGCGGCAAAGCCGCCAACGGCTGCGCTCTGGGTCGCAGTTGGAAAGGAGGAGCAAGGGAGCGGGCGGATGACATCTTTTTTACCACAGGCATAAAAAGACGTCGGAGCACAGCGGACTTTGCTCCGACGTGGTGGAGGCGGGGGGAGTTGAACCCCCGTCCGAACACGCATCCATGGGAACTTCTCCGGGCGCAGACGGTTATTGCGGGAGTCTTGCTCTCCCCGTTCCCCTCGCCCCGGGCAAGCCGTCACGCCCGGGGGTCAGGTGAGCTTCATGATGCATGGCCGGCGCAAAGCTTTGCCGGCTCACGTCCGCCACAAAACGACGCCTGATTCCGGGCTCGTGGCCCTTCCCGGTCAGACGGCCGCCTTTAATTAGGCAGCGTAAGCGTATTCGTTGTTGTTCTTTAATTTATAAAGAATGCCCGTTTTTCGGTGGTCGTGCGCCACCGCCCGCTATTCCCACTTCAGCGTCCCCGTCGAAACCGGTACGCCCCCTTATTGCCGCAGCATCTGAACCGATTCTGCGGGAAGTAAACTCTGATGCGGTTTTGTACCGGCGCGCGCCGGTCCATAGTCCCCCGGCGGAGAATCAGGCCCTCTCCGGCTCGGGGTAGTCCACGCCGAAGGTCTCCACGGTGACCGATTTCATCTTCTGCTCCTGGCGGGGCCGGTCATTCCAATCGGTCTTGGCGCTGACGATGGCGTCGGCCACCTCCATCCCCTCGATAACCTTGCCAAAGGCGGCGTAGCTGCCGTCTAGGTGGGGCGCTTTCTCCACCATGATGAAGAACTGGCTGCCGGCGGAATCGGGGTCCATGGCCCTGGCCATGGACAGCACCCCCCGGTCGTGGGCCAGCGTATTTTCCACGCCGTTCTGGCTAAACTCGCCCCGGATGGAGTAGCCCGGGCCGCCCATGCCGGTCCCGTTGGGGCACCCGCCCTGAATCATGAACCCGGGGATACACCGGTGGAAAATCAGGCCGTTATAGAAGCCCTTGTTGACCAGGCTGATAAAGTTATTGACGCTGTTGGGGGCCACCTGGGGGTAGAGCTCCGCCTTTATGACGCCGCCATTCTCCATTTCGATGGTGACGATGGGATTTTGTGCCATTGTTTTGTCATCCTTTCTCCGGTAAACTTCCGCCTCAGCGGTTTCTGGTCTTCATGACCCGGTCCATCTCCCGCTTGGCGTCCCGCCGCGCGGCGGATTCCCGCTTGTCATAGAGCTTTTTGCCCCTGGCCAGGCCAATCTCCAGCTTGACCCGGGGACCCTTGAAATAGACCGACAGGGGAATCAGGGAGTAGCCGTCCTGTTTGATGCGGCCGAACAGGCGCATAATCTCCCGCTTGTGCATCAGCAACCGGCGGGGGCGGCGGGGGTCCTTGTTGAAGATATTTCCCTTCTCATAGGGGCTGATATGCATCCCCAGCACCGACAGCTGACCGTCCTTGACCAGGCAGAAGGAGTCCTTCAGGTTGACGTTTCCCATGCGGATGGACTTGACCTCGGTGCCCGCCAGTTCGATGCCGGCCTCGTATTTCTCTTCTACAAAATAGTCGTGATAGGCCTTGCTGTTCTTGGCCACTACCTTGACCGGCTCACCCACCGGGGACACCTCCTCCTGCTTGGCTCCGGAGCTTTGACTATACCACAGCCCGCCCAAAAAGGCAAGGGGAACGCCCCGCTATCTCACCCACAGGCCGGGCAGCAGGGAGTAGAAATCCCCCCGCTCCTCCCAGATGAGCAGCAGGCTCCCCTCCTCCACAGACACCACGGCGGGCGCGCCGGTGAACTGATTGCTCACCCCAATAGGGAAGCTGCCCGAGACGGTCTGCCCCCGCAGGGGGAACTTCAGGTTGGACAGGGTGACTCCCCTGGCCTGCCCGCTGTTGCAGAACACCGACAGATAGCCCGCCATACTCCCGGGGAAGGTGATGCTCTGTCCGTCCCGGATGGCGGTGGCGGCGGTCTTCTCCCCAGCCAGGAAGCCCTGGGCCCCCTGGGTGGTCAGCCAGTCCAGCAGTTGGAGGTTGCCCAGGGTGTGCTCCAGCCGTCCGCCCACTCCGCCCAGCAGCACAAAGCGCCGGTAGCCCAGCTCCAGCCCCTTGCGCAGGGCGAACACCATGTCTGTGTCGTCCTTCTCCGCAGGCAGCTGGATGACATTGGGGTGCTTTGGCGTGTGGCCCAGGGAATCGAAGTCCCCCACCGCCAAATCCGGCATGACCCCGTAGGCCAACAGGGAATCAAAGCCCCGGTCCGCCGCGATCACATAGTCGCCAGGGGCGGGGTAGGGCCGCAGGCCGGGCGTGAGGGACATGGCCCCCACAATATAGCAGATGCGAGACAGGTTTCCCATTTTGTAACACTTCCTTGCACGTCACTGAACTTATTATAATCAAGCCGCCGCTCATTTGCAAGGGAAAAGGGGGGGCCGGCGGGCCTTTTTGGCTTGACTTTCCCCGGGGGGCGGCATACAATAAGCCTACTGTCCATTTTATCGAAATTTGGAGGCGGGGATATGTTTCTCTACTTTGATAACGCCGCCACCACACCGGTGCGCCCCGAGGCCGCCCAGGCCGCCCTGGAGGCCATGACCCGGGGATGGGGCAACCCCTCGTCGGTCTACTCCTTCGGCGCCCAGGCCGCCGCCCAGGTGAAGCAGTGGCGCGCCAATGTGGCCGGCGCCCTGGGCTGCCTACCGGAGGAGCTGAGCTTTACCTCCTGCGGCACCGAGAGCGACAACTGGGCCATTCAGGCCGCCCTGGAACTCAACCGCCGGAAGGGCCGGCACATCGTCACCACCGCCATCGAGCACGCCGCCGTGCTGGAACCCTGCCGCGCCCTGGAGCGGCAGGGGTACGAGGTCACCTATCTCCAGCCTGACCGGCAGGGACATATCTCCCTGTCCGCCTTAGAGGCGGCCCTGCGCCCCGACACCGTCCTGGTGTCCATGATGCTGGTGAACAACGAGCTGGGCTCCGTACTGCCGGTGGCACAGGCGGCCCAGGCCATCCGCCGCTCCGGCTGTCCCGCCCTGCTCCACTGCGACGCGGTGCAGGGGTTTTTAAAGCTCCCCTTCACCCCCGGGGCGTTGGGGGTGGACCTTCTGTCTATCAGCGGCCACAAAATCCACGCCCCCAAAGGGGTGGGCGCGCTGTACATCCGGAAGGGCCTGAAGCTCCCGCCCCTGATTCGGGGCGGCGGGCAGGAGGGGGGGCTGCGCTCCGGCACCGAGGCCACAGCCCAGCTGGCGGCCTTTGCCGCCGCGGCCCGGCTGGGGGCGGAGAGTCTAAACGCCGGCCTGGCCCATATGGCCGCCCTGCGCCGGGAGGCGGCGCGCCTGCTGCCCGAGCGGGTGCCCGGGCTGAAGATTCTCTCCCCCGAGGACGGCGCCCCCCACATTTTGGCCGTGACCATGCCCGGCTATAAGAGCGAGGTGGTGGTCCGCTTCCTCAGCGACCGGGGAATCTTCCTGTCCTCCGGCTCCGCCTGCCACCGGGGCAGGCCCAGCCATGTGTTCGCCGCCCTGAAGCTGCCCAAGGCCGAGCTGGATGGGGCGCTGCGCATCAGCTTCTCTTACGACACCCCCTCCGACAGCCTGCCGGAACTGGCCCAGGCCCTTTCCGCCGCCCACGACGCGCTTTTCCCGTCGCTGTCCTGAAGCGCGCCGCCCCGGGAGGCGGTATCCCCGGCGAAACCACACATCAGAAAAGGAGAATGTCTGTGTTTTCCTACATGAAGCAGGCCCCGGGCTTCTACCGCCAGGTAGTGGCGCTGGCCGCGCCCATTGTGATGCAGAACCTGATCACCAGCACCCTGAGCATGGCGGACACCTTTATGGTGGGTATCCTGGGGGAGGCCCCCATGGCGGCGGTCACCCTGGCCAACATCCCCCTGTACGTGGTGCAGCTGTTCATTTTCGGCGTGCAGAGCGGCTCCTCGGTCCTCACCGGCCAGTACTGGGGGCGCAAGGACATGGAGGCCATCAACCGGGTGCTGGGCGTGGCCCTGTGGGTGGTGCTGCTGGTGTCCTCGGTGTTCGCCGCCATTTTGCTGCTGTGCCCGGTGCAGTTTCTCAGCCTGTTTGGAAACGAGCCGGCCGTGGTGCGCCTGGCCGCCCAGTACGGCCGCCTGGCGGGGCTGTCCTATGTGTGCACCTCCGTCACCATGGTCTATGTGGCCGCCTACCGGAGCATGGAACGGCCCAAGTTAGGGATGTACATCCTGGCCATGTCCATGACGGTAAACACCTTCCTGAACTGGGTCTTCATCTTCGGCAACCTGGGCGCGCCCGCCCTGGGGGTGACGGGCGCCGCCCTGGCCACCCTCATCGCCCGGATTTTGGAAGTGGTCGTGGTGGCCGTCCACATGGCCCGGAACTCCTTCTTCCGGGTGCGGCTGGGGCTGCTGCTCCGGCCCGGGCTGGATATGGTCCGCCGCTTCCTGCGCTATGGCGGGCTGGTGGTGTGCAACGAGACCTTCTGGGGCCTGGGCACCTCCGTCTTCCCCACCATCATGGGCCATATGCAGGGCAG
Organism: uncultured bacterium; assembly: GCA_949286295.1. Classification (GTDB taxonomy): domain Bacteria; phylum Bacillota; class Clostridia; order Oscillospirales; family Oscillospiraceae; genus Lawsonibacter. The sequence goes on from CASECK010000181.1 coordinate 4,728, forward strand.
CACAGAGATTTTGGCCGCCTATACCGTGGCCGGCAATGTGGAAAAGCTGGTCACCGTGGTGGCCTTCGGCCTGGCCTCCACCGCGGCCATCATCATCGGCCGGGAGATTGGCGCCGGCCGGCGGGAGCAGGTGAAAAACACCGGCCTTGCCATGGCCACCCTGGGCGTGCTGTGCGGACTGGCCATCGGGGCGCTGCTGCTGGCCTTCGCCCGGCTGGTGGCCCCCCAGTGGGTCTTCCCCCTGTTCAAGCTCTCCCCCCGGGCGGTGGCCATCGCCACCATGATGATTACCGTCATGGCCGTCAATATGCCCCTGCGCAACTTCAACAGCGTCAACGTCATCGGCGTGCTCCGGGGCGGCGGCGACGTGACGGCGGCCACCCTCATCGACACCAGCCCCCTGTGGGTGTGCGCCATCCCCTACGCCATCCTCTGCGGCGTCGTGCTCAAAGCCGGTGTGCTGTGGGTCTATCTGGCCTTCTCGGTGGAACAGGTGGTCAAGTTCTGCCTGGGCGTGGGCCGGATGCGCTCGGGCAAGTGGATTCGGGATATCACCCGGGGCTGAGGACGCTCCACCATTTAGCACACCCCCGGCCGCTTTGCAAAGCGGCCGGGGGCTTGGTATTGTTTACAACAAATTCATAAAGTGCCTATTGACAATTTCCGGGGTGGGTGGTACATTATCTTTAGCACTCAGGATGAATGAGTGCTAAAGCAAGTGTAACGGCCGCGCCCTCTGACAGGGGCCGCGGCGGGCGGCAGAGAGAAGCCGCCCCACGGCGCAGACCAGCGGAGGTGGAACTATGGCATTGACTGAGCGGAAAAAGCGCATCCTGCGCGCCATTGTAGAGACCTATATCGCCACCGCCGAGCCTGTGGGGTCCAAGGCCGTGGCGGAGTTTGCCGGGCTGGACGTGTCCTCGGCCACCATCCGCAACGAGATGGCGGACTTGACGGAGATGGGCTATTTAGAGCAGCCCCACACCTCTGCCGGGCGCATCCCCTCTCCCGCCGGCTACCGGCTGTATGTCAACGAGCTGATGGACCGCCAGCAGCTGACCATGCAGGAGACCCAGCGCATCAACGAGGCGCTGAACCTGAAGATGGAGGAGCTGGACCGGGTCATCGACCGGGCGGGCAAGGTACTCTCC
>CASECK010000182.1 GCA_949286295.1 uncultured bacterium
TATCGCTTGCGACGAGCTTGTTCATTTTCGCCGCCTGCCAGGCGGTTCCACCCTTCGACTTTAAAATGCTCGGGGCCCGGCAAAGCCGTCCCATCTTCGCGCTAAGTGCCGCCGCGCGGCGGAATAGTTTCCCGTTGGGCGGGGATGCTAAGCAAAAGTTTGGAAAGGGGCGCGGAGCTTTGAAAATGACAAACCGGGACTATGGAAAACTGGTCAGCCAGCGGGCCAGGCCATCCCCCCTGGGGAAGGACCTGGTGTGGGCGTTTTTTACGGGGGGTGCCATCTGCGCCGCCGGACAGGGACTGCTGGAGCTGTACCGGAGCCGGGGCCTGGACGAAACCCAGGCGGGGACCGCCGTCTCCGTCACCTTAATCTGCGCCGCCGCCCTGCTTACCGGCCTGGGGGTCTTTGACAAGATAGCCAAGCGGGCGGGGGCGGGCACCCTGGTGCCCATCACCGGCTTTGCCAACGCCATGGTGTCGCCCGCCCTGGAGTTCAGAAGCGAGGGCCTTATCACCGGCACCGCCGCCAAGCTCTTCGTGGTGGCCGGACCGGTACTGGTGTACGGGATAGGGGCCAGCGTGGTGTACGGGCTGCTCCTGTGTTTGCTGGCCTGACGGGCCGGCCACCACGCCGGGGCCCCGTTTTGATAGAGGAATCAAAACGGGAGACGACGAGCAGCGCAGCGAGAGAGACCTGCCCGCTGGGCGGGCGGGGCGAAGGATGCGGAGCTTGCGAGGAGGAGGCCGGACCGGTACTGGTGTACGGGATAGGGGCCAGCGTGGTGTACGGGCTGCTCCTGTGCTTGCTGGCCTGACAGGCGGCGCGGGCAAAAAACCGCCCTCCGGCGGGGCCGGAGGGCGGGAGAAGCCGCGTCAGGATATCTGGCTGTGGGCCTCGTGGATGTGGTGCTTGTCGGCATAGGCGGTGAGCATCAGGGTCAGCGCGCCGTCGCCCGTGACGTTGCAGGCGGTGCCAAAGCTGTCCTGCAGGGCGAAAATGGTCATCATCAGCCCCGTGCCGGTGGCGTCAAAGCCTACCACGCTCACGATAAGGCCCAGGGAGGCCATCACGGTGCCGCCGGGCACGCCGGGCGCGCCCACGGCGAACACCCCCAGCAGGATGCAAAACAGCAGCATGGTGGTCAGAGAGGGCAGGCTGCCATAGAGCACCTTGGACACGGTCATGACAAAGAACACCTCGGTGAGCACCGAGCCGCACAGGTGGATGTTAGCAAACAGCGGGATGCCGAAGTCCACCATATCGCCGCGCAGCACCTTGGATTTGTGGGCGCAGCGCAGGGCCACGGCCAGGGTGGCGGCGGAGGACATGGTCCCCACGGCGGTGAGGTAAGCCGGGCCATAGTGCCTGACCACCTCCAGGGGGTTGGCGCCGGAGTAGAGGCCGGCCAGAGCATAGAGCACGGCCATCCAGACATAGTGGCCGGCCACAACAATCAGAATGACCACCAGGAAGATGGGCAGCTGCCGGGTGATGGACCCCTCATAGGCCAGGGAGCAGAAGGTGGTGGCGATGAAGAAGGGGAGCACGGGGATGACCACCCGGGTCACCACCGACAGCACCACCTGCTGAAACTCCTCCAGCAGCTGGGTGATGGCGCGGGCCCTGGTCCAGGTAGCGGCCAGGCCGATAAGCACCGAGAACACCAGGGCGGACATCACGGACATAAGCGGGGCAATCTCCAGGTTGAACAGCAGCTCAGGCAGCTGGCGCAGCCCCTCGGCGGCGGCCTGAATGGACAGGCCGGGGATGATGAGATACCCCGCGGCCATGGACAGGAACGCGGCGCATACCGAGGAGACATAGGCCAGGGCCAGCGCCAGCCCCAGCATCCGGGAGGCGTTGCTGCGCATCCGGGTGATGGACGGGGCGATAAAGCCGATGACAATCAGGGGGACGCAGAAGGAAATCAGCGAGTTCATCAGGTTTTTGGCCGTCAGGATGACCTGCATGGCCATGCTCCCCACGTCCACGGACTGTCCGCCGATGGGAAGCACCAGACCGGCGCACAGCAGACCCACCGCGATGCCCGCGATAACGCCGAGAATCAGGCGGGCGGGCAGACTGTCAAAAAATTTCTTCATAAGACCGTTCCTTTCTCCCGTTTGATGGCACACCACATCCTATGCAGGAACTTGATGCCATCATAACATAGGACCTGGAAAAAAGCAACGTGTCCGTGCCGGCTCAGGCCAGCAGGGTGTGCTCCAGCAGGATTTTCGCCCCCATGAGGATGAGAACTACACCTCCTGCCAGCTCCGCCCGGCTTTTAAAGCGGTCGCCGAACACCGCGCCCACCTTGACCCCCAGGCTGGACAGCAGAAAGGTGGTGACCCCGATGAAGGCCATGGCCACCCGGATGTCCACCTGGAGGAAGGCGAGGGTGACCCCCACGGCCAGGGCGTCGATGCTGGTGGCCACCGCCAGGGGGGCCATGGCCCGGACGGAGAAGGAGCGGTCCGCGCACGGCTCCTCCTGCTCCCCCCGGAGGGCCTCCTGAACCATGTTGAAGCCGATGAGGCCCAGCAGGACAAAGGCAATCCAGTGGTCCACGGAGGAAATCATCCTCTGGAACTGCACGCCCAGCAGCCAGCCCAGCAGGGGCATCAGGGCCTGAAAGCCCCCAAACCACACCCCGCAGTACAGGCAGTGGCCCAGCTTGGGCCGGCCGGCGGACAGGCCTTTGCAGATGGACACGGCAAAGGCGTCCATGGACAGACTCACGGCGATGACCAACAAATCAAGCGGCTGCATAGCGGAATTCCTCCCTGATTTCGGCAAAGAAAAAGACCCACCTGTCCTGGGACAGGTAAGTCTCGTCGTTTCAGACCCGGCCAGGAAAAGAGCCTCTTTTCCAGTCTGTTGACCGGGCCCCACAGGCGTGCCGACTACTCCCTTACTTTGGGCGATAGTATACCATGCTCCGCCGGCCTGTGTCAACAGGATTTTCCAGTCCGCCGCGGGCAAAAAAATCGAAAAAAGGTGTTGACACCAGAGCTGAAATATGGTAATATCTCACTTGCGCTGAAACAGCGCTATTTTATGCGCGCGAGTGGTGGAATTGGTAGACTCGCTGGCTTCAGGTGCCAGTGCTCGCAAGGGCGTGCGGGTTCGACTCCCGCCTCGCGCACCA
>CASECK010000183.1 GCA_949286295.1 uncultured bacterium
TTTCTCCCCTTGAATTTGTAATTTTTTACAAAAACTTTTAGGGTAGCAGTTGACGAAACTCAGATTTGTGGTACACTTAGACTGTGACGATAGGAGGAACTTTCATGGGAACCGTAGCAGCCATCACCTCCGGCAAGGGGGGGACCGGAAAGACCTCCATCACCGGCGGCGTCGCCGCCGCTCTGGCCCAGATGGGCCGGCGGGTGCTGTGTATCGACATGGACATCGGGCTGCGCAACCTGGATATCTCCCTGGGGCTGAGCGACCGGGCGCTGATGGATTTCTCCGACGTGGCCCTGGGGCGCTGCCCCCTGGCCCGGGCGGCGGTGGAACACCCCACCCTGAAGGGGTTATGTTTGCTCACCGCCCCCATGTCCCTGCCCGCCAGCCTGACGGCGGACAAGGTCCGCTCTTTGCTGGCCACCGCCCGCACGATGTACGACTATGTGCTCATCGACTCCCCCGCCGGCCTGGGGGCCGGCTTCCGGCTGGCCACCTGCGGGGCGGACCGGGCCCTGGTCATCGCCACCAACGACGCCTCCTCCCTGCGGGACGCCCAGCGGGCGGTGGAGGAGCTGGACGGCATCCGCCAGATTCACCTGGTGATGAACCGCATCCAGAGCAAGCTGCTGCGCCGCCTGCGCGCCACCATTGACGACGCCATGAACACCGCCGGACTGCCCCTCATCGGCGTGGTGCCGGAGGACCCCCAGGTCATCCTGTGCGCCAACCTGGGCCTGCCCCTGACCTCCAGGGGCCGCCGGGGGGCCGCTCTGGCCTGCTGGAACATCGCCCAGCGGCTGGAGGGCCGGCAGGTCCCCATTATGCGCATCCGCTGAAGCCGCCCGCCCCGGATCGCGGCAGGAATTCACCAAACCCGGACGGCCGGCCCGTCCGCCGACCACCGAAGGAGGTATCACCCCCATGAATATCGCGATCATGAGCCACACCAAAAAACAGGACCTGATGGTGCAGTTCTGCACCGCCTACTGCGGCATCCTGTCCAAGCACAGCGTCTGCGCCACCAACGCCACCGGGCGCATGGTGGCCGACGCCACCGGCCTGCCCGTCCACCTGTTCCTCTCCCACGAGCACGGCGGCATCGAACAGATTGGCCAGCGCATCATGTACAACGAGATTGACCTTGTTCTGTTTTTCAACTCCCCCCTGGACAACGAGATGGACAAGGATATCCTCTACATCACCCGCCTGTGCGACCAGCACTCCGTCCCCGTGGCCACCAACGTGGCCACCGCCGAGCTGCTCATCCACGGCCTGGCCCGGGGGGACCTGGACTGGCGGGAGGGCATGAATCCAAACCGGGTGCCCTTTGCCCTGTGAAGGCCGGGCTTGACATTTCCGCCATTTTAGGATAGCATGGTCCCATCCACCGCCACGACGGCGCATGAGTAGCCGAGATACCGCCCGACAGAGAGGGGTCCCGCAGGTTGAGAGGGCCCCAGGGACCGGTCCCGGGGAAAGACGGCGCCAGCAGCGGGCCCGGAGACGGGCGCGGCCCCCCTCCCGCACCAGAGGGCAAAAGGAGCGCGGCACGCGCTTGAAATTGGGTGGCACCACGAAGCCGTTTTGCGCTCTCGTCCCAATGCCGGGGATGAGAGCGTCTTTTTGCTTTCATCCCGTGAAATCCCCGCCTATTTTGTGGAAGGAGTTTTGAGTATGAAGCTGCTGCCCGCGCTGCGCCATATGTTCCATCTTCCCCAAGGGGAAGAGATGGATGAACACGCCGCCCGCACCTGCCGGGCCTGACAGCGGCCGCCCGCCTGTTGGCCGCCCATTCCACAACAGAAAGGATTTTGACTTATGGCTAAGGTACAGCCCCGCACCCTGTCCGGTTTTATGGAGCTTCTCCCCGCCCAGCAGATTCAGTTCGACCGTATGGCCGCCATCATCCGGGAGTCCTTCTCCCTGTATGGCTTCTTCCCCCTGGACACCCCCCTCATCGAGGCCAGCGACGTGCTGCTGGCCAAGGGGGGCGGCGAGACGGAAAAGCAGATTTACCGCTTCACCAAGGGGGACAGCGACCTGTCCCTGCGCTTTGATTTGACCGTGCCCCTGGCCAAGTATGTGGCCCTGCACTACGCCGACCTGGCCTTCCCCTTCCGGCGCTTCCAGATTGGCAAGGTCTACCGGGGCGAGCGGGCCCAGCGGGGCCGCTTCCGGGAGTTCTATCAGGCCGACATCGACATCATCGGCGACGGCCGGCTGGACGTGTCCAACGACGCGGAGATTCCCGCCATCATCTACCGCACCTTCACCGGCCTGGGCCTGCGCCGGTTCCAGATTCGGGTGAACAACCGCAAGGTGCTCAACGGCTTTTACGCCATGCACGGCCTGACCCAGCAGTCGGGCAGCATCATGCGCACCGTGGATAAGCTGGAAAAAATCGGCGAAAAGAGCGTCCGGGACCTGCTCACCGGCCCTGACATCGGCCTGAGCGACCAGCAGGCCGCCGAGATTCTGCGCTTCATCGCCATCCAGGGCACCAACGCCCAGGTGCTCTCCGCCCTGGAGCAATACCGGGGCCGCAACCCGGTATTCGACGAGGGGCTGGACGAGCTGAACCTGGTGGCCAGACACCTGGCCGGCTTCGGCGTGCCCGAGGAGAACTTCGCCGTGGACCTGACCATCGCCCGGGGGCTGGACTACTACACCGGCACCGTGTACGAGACCACCATGCTGGACCACCCGGAGATTGGCTCCATCTGCTCCGGCGGCCGCTTTGATAACTTGGCGGAATATTATACCGACAAACAACTGCCCGGAGTGGGCATCTCCATCGGCCTGACCCGGCTGTTCTTTGTGCTGGAGGACCAGGGCTACCTCAACAACCAGCTGAACACCGCCCCCGCCGACGCCCTCTTCATCCCCATGACCGGGGACCTGTCCGCCGCCATCTCCCTGGCCACCCAGCTGCGGGACGCGGGACTTCGGGCCCAAATCTACGGCGAGGAGAAGAAATTCAAGCAAAAGATGTCCTATGCCGACAAGCTGGGCGTGCCCTATGTCATCTTCCTGGGCGAGGAGGAGATTCAGGAGGGCGCCGCCTCTGTCAAGGATATGCGCTCCGGCCAGCAGGTAAAGCTGTCCGCCGGGCAGGCCCTGGCCCACATTCAGGCCGGCCTGGCCGAGCTCAACCGGGGGACCCCCATCCTGGACCGGGGCGTGTAACGGGGCCGTTTCAGGGGCAAATTGAAATACAAACTGTTGATTTTAAAGACTATATTACAAATTGGAGCTGATTTCTGTGGATACTTTCCAGGGCTTTCACCGCAGCCACTACTGTGGCCAGCTGCGCCTGAGCGACGCGGGCAAGACCGTCTCCCTGTGCGGCTGGGTCCAGCGGCAGCGGGATTTAGGCGGGCTGATTTTCGTGGACCTGCGGGACCGCACCGGCCTTATCCAGCTGTCCTTTGACGACAGCACCGGCCGGGACATTTTTGACAAGGCCTCCTCCCTGCGGGCTGAATATGTGGTGGCCGCCACCGGCCTGGTTCGGGAGCGGGAGTCCAAGACTGACAAGATTCCCACCGGCGACATCGAGGTCTATGTCACCCAGCTGCGGCTGCTGGCCAAGGCGGACACCCCGCCCTTTGAGATTGTGGAGCACTCCAAGGCCAACGATATGCTGCGCCTGAAGTACCGCTATCTGGACCTGCGCCGCCCGGAGATGCAGCAGGCCATCGCCACCCGGCACAAGATTACCAAAATCGCCCGGGACTATTTTGACGAGCAGGGCTTTTTAGAGATTGAGACCCCCATCCTCACCAAATCCACCCCCGAGGGCGCCCGGGACTACCTGGTGCCCTCCCGGGTCCACCCGGGCAAGTTCTACGCCCTGCCCCAGGCCCCCCAGCAGTACAAGCAGCTGCTGATGCTCTCTGGCTTTGACCGCTATTTCCAAATTGCCCGCTGCTTCCGGGACGAGGACCTGCGGGCCGACCGGCAGCCCGAGTTCACCCAGATTGACCTGGAGATGTCCTTTGCCGACGAGGAGGACATCATGTCCATCCAGGAGGGCTTTTTGAAGCGGGTGTTCAAGCAGGTGCTGGACGTGGACATCCAGACCCCCTTCCAGCGCCTGCCCTGGCAGGAGGCTATGGACCGCTTCGGCTCGGACAAGCCGGACCTGCGCTTTGGCTTTGAGCTCACCGACATCAGCGACCTGGTGAAGGAGTGCGGCTTTGGGGTGTTCTCCGGCCCGGTGGCCGCCGGCGGCTCCGTCCGGCTCATCAACGTCAACGGCCACGCCGCCGATTTCCCCCGCAAGAAGATTGACAAGCTCGTGGAGTTTGTCAAGACCTATCAGGCCAAGGGCCTGGCCTGGACCCGGATGGTGGACGGCCAGATAACCTCCAGCTATGCCAAGTTCCTCACCGAGGAGGAAAACAAGGCCATTCTGGACCGGGCGGGGGCCAAGGACGGCGACCTGATTCTTATCGTGGGCGACGAGAAAAACGAGGTGGTCTGGGCGGCCCTGGGCGCCCTGCGCTGCGAGGTGGCCCGCCAGCTGGACATTCTGGACCCCAGGGACTTCCGCTTCCTGTGGGTCACCCAGTTCCCCATGTTCGAGTGGAGCGAGGAGGAGGGCCGCTACCAGGCCATGCACCACCCCTTCACCGCCCCCATGGCAGAGGACGAGGACAAGATTCTCTCCGACAAGGCCCACTGCCGGGCCAGGGCCTATGACATCGTGCTCAACGGGACCGAGCTGGGCGGCGGCTCCATCCGCATCAACACCCCCGAGCTGCAGGAGAAGGCCTTCCTGGCCCTTGGCCTTTCTGAGGAGGACATCCAGGAGCGCTTTGGCCACCTGGTGGGCGCCTTCAAATTTGGCGCGCCCCCCCACGGCGGCCTGGCCTACGGCCTGGACCGGCTGTGTATGCTGATGGCCGGCGCCTCCTCCATCCGGGACGTCATCGCCTTCCCCAAGGTGCAAAACGCCTCTGACCTGATGATGGCCTGTCCCGACTTTGTGGACGGCAAACAGCTGGACGACCTGTCCATCGCCGTCACCCGCCGGGAGCAGGAGGAGGCGGGGGAATAACGCCCCCCGTTACCCTGCGGCGCAAACAGAGGAATCAACAACGGGCGGAGAGCTGCTCCGCCCGTTTTCCAAGGGAGGGAAGGAATATGAAACTGGTACAGTTCTGGAAAAACGGCGCCCCCGCCCTGGGGCTCCAGGCGGGCCAGAGGGTGGTGGACGTGCCGGCGGAGGGGGCGCGGCGGGGGCTGGACGTGCCCGGCGATATGGCCGCGCTGCTCTCCCTGGGCCAGCCCGGCCTGGACCTGCTGGCCGGACTGGAGGAGGAGCCGTGCTGCTTTGCCAGCGCTCCCCTTGCCCCGGTGGTCACCGGCGGCCGCATCCTGTGCATCGGCCTGAACTACCGCCGCCACGCCCGGGAGTGCGGCCTGCCCCTCCCCGCCGCCCCGGTGCTGTTCCATAAGTTTTCCAACGCCCTGGCCGCCCACGGGGAGGAGATTGTCCTGCCCCCTGATTACAAAGAGTATGATTACGAGGCGGAATTGGTGGCTGTAATCGGAAAGGCCGCCCGAAATGTGTCCGAAGCGGCGGCCCTGGACCACGTGTTTGGCTACACCTGCGGCAACGACCTGTCCACCCGGGACCTGCAGTTTGCCCGGGGCGGCCAGTGGCTGCTGTCCAAGACCTTCGACGGCTTCGCCCCTACCGGCCCCTGTCTGGTCCCCGCCGGGGAGCTGAATCCGGGGGCGCTGGACATCTCCTGCGCCGTCAACGGCCAGATTCGCCAGCGCTCCAACACCTCGGACATGATTTTCTCCCTGGGACAGATTATCGCCGACCTGTCCCGCCACTTCACCCTCCTGCCCGGGGACCTCATCTTCACCGGCACTCCCGAGGGGGTCATGCAGGGCTATCCGCCAGAGCAAAAAGACTGGCTGAAGCCCGGAGACCAAGTAGAGGTCACCATCCAGGGCATCGGGACCCTGCGCAACACGTTTCGATAAGGAGTCAAGATGAAAAAGTACCTGATTTTGCTGATGACAGCCCTGATTCTGGCCGGCTGCGCCCCTCACGCCCCCTCCACCTCTTCCGGGGCCTCCTCCAGTACCGCCCCCAACCAACCCGCCGTCCCGGCCGGCCCCGCCCTCCCAGGCAGCGCCCTGCCCGCCGGGCCGGACCAGCCGGAGCAGGAGCCGGACCCCCGGCAGGCGGCTGTTGAGGACATCCTCGCCTCCATGACCATTGAGGAGAAGGTGGGGCAAATCTTCTTTGCCCGCTGCCCGGAGACCCACGCCGCCGCCCTGGCCGCGGAGTACCACCTGGGGGGCTATCTCCTCTTCGGCCGGGACTTTAAGGACAAAACCCGGGAGCAGGTGGTGTCTGACATCCAGTCCTATCAGGGGGCCAGCGCCGTCCCCATGCTCATCGGTGTGGACGAGGAGGGGGGCACCGTGGTCCGGGTAAGTTCCAATCCCGCCCTGCGGGAGGCCCGCTTCCAGTCTCCCCAGCAGCTCTATGCCCAGGGCGGGCTGGAGGCCATCCTGGCCGACGCCGGGGAGAAGGACAGCCTGCTCCGGGCACTGGGAATTAACGTAAACTTCGCCCCGGTGGCCGACCTGTCCACAGACCCTGCTGACTTCATCTACGACCGGACCCTGGGCCGGGACGCCCAGGAGACCAGCCAGTACGTCGCCGCCGTGGTGGAACAAATGAGCGCGGACGGCATGGGCTCGGTGCTCAAGCACTTCCCAGGCTACGGCAGCAATGTGGACACCCACACGGGAATCGCCCTGGACCAGCGCCCCCTGGAGCTGTTTTGGGAGCAGGACCTGCTCCCCTTCCAGGCGGGTATCGCCGCCGGGGCGGAGACAGGCCGCGCCGCCGTGCTGGTGTCCCACAACATCATGGCCGCCCTGGACCCGGACCTGCCCGCCTCCCTCTCCCCCACGGTCCATGACCTGCTCCGGCAGGGGCTCGGGTTCGAGGGGGTCATCCTCACCGATGACCTGGCCATGGACGCCATCGGCCAGTACACCGCCGACGGCTCCGCCGCCGTGTTGGCGGTGCAGGCGGGCAACGATATGCTGGTGACCACCGATTTCACCCAGCAGATTCCCCAGGTGCTGGCCGCTCTGGAGGACGGGACCCTGGACCCGGCCCTCATCGACCGGGCCGCGGCGCGGGTGCTGGGCTGGAAATATGATTTGGGACTGCTCTCTTAAACCATCAGGCCCCCGGCTTCAAGCCGGGGGCCTGATGGTTTCTCAAAAAACGTGCCGGTACCGCTTTTGCGCAAACGTCGTCAACCTGAAAAGCCGGCCGGCCGGTTTTACCCCAAAATCAGCATGAGCACCGGCAGGGAGACCAGACTGCACAGGATGGAGATATACGCCCCGCTGGCGGCGTACTCCTCGTCCGCGCCGTAGGCCCCGGCCATCACCGTCACCTGGCTGACCACCGGCAGGGCGCTCTCCACCACGAACACCTTCCGGGCCAGGCCGGTCACGCCGAACAGCCGGCAGAACAGGGCGCAGACCACCGGGGCCAGCACCAGCCGGAACACCATGATGGCCCCGTGTCCCCGCATGAGGCGGAGGTTCTTCAGGCCGATTTCATAGACGATAAAGCCGCAGTACAGCAGCGCCAGGGGGGTCACCGAATCGCTGATGTACTCCGCCGCCCGCATCAGCGGTTCAGGCAGCCGCAGCCCCAGCAGCAGCAGCGCCACCCCGGCGAATACCCCTAAAATAGGGGGCTTGAGCAGGGCGTCCTTCAAAAACCCCAGAGGGGACAGCCCGGCGCCGCCCCTATCGCCGGAGCGCTCCACCAAGATGACCCCCACCGACTGCAGCAGCATGGTGTGCCCCATATAGTAGAGCATCACATAGGGCAGGCACTCCTCCCCAAACAGCTGGGTGCACACGGGGATGCCGATGAACAGGGTGTTGGAAAAGCCGGCCATGGCTACAAACACCCCCCACCGCTTCCGGGGGACCCGCAACAGGCTGGCCAGCCCCGCCGAAAGCAGCAGGCTGACCACCACCGACAGAAAAGCCCCCGCCACCATCACCCCGGCCCCGGCCAGGTCAGAGCGCTTGAGGTTATTCAGCAGCCCGGCGATACAGTTGCAGGGCACCGCGAAATTCATAATAAAGGTGCTGACAAATTTTTTCTCCCGGGGTGTCATCCACCCCAGCCGCCCCATGAAGTAGCCCACCGACATAAGCAGCAGCAGCACCACACAGGCGGAGACGGCGTTTAAGAACCCGGCCATCTTCTCTCCCTCCCAAACTGACCCCGGCGGGGGACTCTCTCTTCCTCCCGCCGGGGCCCGGCCATCTTTTCTATTCCTGAGGCGGGGCGGATTTGGCTCCCCCTCCCCCGCCGCGGCGGTGGTGCCGGCGGCGGCGGT
>CASECK010000184.1 GCA_949286295.1 uncultured bacterium
CTTGAATCCGGTCGGAGACCAGCAGAATCCCCGCCACCGACGCAAAGGACAGCTGAAGGCCCACATGGGCGGCGGAGAAGGGGTTGGCCGCCAACAGCACCATCAGGGCAAAGCCCAGGGAGGTGGCCGAATCCCGCTCCCGGCCCAGCAGGGGCGCCAGCTGGAGCAGGATAATCATCACCGCCGCCCGGAGCACCGACGGGGTGTTCCCCGCCACGCCGCAGAACAGCACCGACCACAGGATGGTCAGCACCGCCGTGGAGCGCCTGCCCCGGCCCAGCAGGCGGGTCAGCAGGTCGGAGAGAAAGGCCAGGTGCATCCCGGAGACCGCCACGGTGTGGGACAGTCCCGTGCGCTGGAGGGAGGTGGTGAACCGGTCGGTGAGGCCCTCCCGGTTGCCCGTCACCAGCGCGCCCACCAAACCAGCCTCCTCCGGCGGGAAGGAGGCCTCGATGCCCTCCCGCAGCCCTTTGGAGAGAAAGGCGGGCCAGTACCTCGGCGCTACCCGCTCCGGCCGCTCCATCCGCAGCTGCCCATAGGCCTCTCCCCGCAGAAAGATACCCTTGGCGGTGTAGTAGGTGATCTCCTCCCCGGCAAAGGTCCGGTCACCCAGAGTGTAGTGGACAATGGAGGAAACGCGGTCCCCGGGACGCAGGTCCGCCCCCTGCCCGTCGGTATAGAGGATGGCCGGCAGGCGCAGGCCGCCGGCCTCAATTCGCACCAGCACGGAGTAGCCCCCGTACTCCCCCTCCTGGGGCCAGCCGGCCACGTCGCCCGTCATCCAGGCGGTCTGGTTGTCCAGCCGCACGGCGGGCTGAAAGAACACCTGACTGTACCCTGCCGTCCACAGCGCCCCCACCGCCAGGCCATAGAGCGCCAGCACCGCCCGGCGGCGCAGGCGGGGCCAGGGCCGGAGCAGGAAGACGGCGGCACAGGCCAGCAGCGCCAGTACCGCCGCCCCGGGAAACAGCAGCCGGCCGGGATCGAGCCAGACCGCGGCAAAGACGGCGGCGGAAAACGAGAAGGCAAAGACGGCCAGCTTCCGCACAGGCTTCCCCTCCCTCCGACCGCTTTGTACAGCCCCAGTTTACCATGTCCCGGCCCCGGCCGCAAGGGGGAGGTCCCCCTGCGCCTTGTCAGCCGCGCGAAACTGTGGTAAGATAGGGCCGATTTGTCAGCACGACAGGAGGATGGCCATGACCGACTACTTTCACCTTCATATGGACCGCGGGGACCTGCTGGCCCTGTCCACCCTGGGCCTGGCCCATTTGGGGGACAGTGTGTTCGAGGTGATGGTCCGCGCCTGGCTTGTCCTGGGGGGCCGCTCCCGGGCCGGGGACCTGCACCGGGCCACCGTCCGGTATGTGTCCGCGCCGGCCCAGGCCAGGCTGCTGGAGAAGCTGCTCCCCCTGCTCACCCCGGAGGAGCACGACGTGTACCGCCGGGGGCGCAACACCGCCCCACACTCCGTGCCAAAGGCCGCCAGCCGGGGGGAGTATCAGGCGGCCACCGCCCTGGAGGCCCTGTTTGGCTGGCTATATCTTCAGGGCCGGACCGGCCGGCTCAACGAGCTGTTCTGCGCCATGATGGAGGGGGAACAGCCCTTTCCGCCCCGCGGCTGACCTCCCCCTTACTCCACGCTTATTTGAGGTGATTCCCCATGCCCTTAGACGCTCTGTGCCTGTCCGGCGTCCTCCACGAGCTGAATACCGCCCTGTCCGGCGCCCGGGTGGACAAAATCCATCAGCCCGGCCGGGACGAGGTGGTCCTGGCCCTGCGCGCCCCCGGCGGGAACGTGCGGCTGCTGCTGTCCGCCAACCCCAGCCACCCCAGGCTCCACCTGACTGAGCTGAACTTAGAAAACCCGGACAGGCCCCCCATGTTCTGTATGCTGCTGCGCAAGCACCTGTCCGGCGCCCGGCTGCTGGGGCTGGAGCAGGCTCCCCTGGAGCGGGTGGTCCATCTGCGGTTCGAGGCGCTCAACGAGCTGGGCGACCGGGTGGAGCGGCGGCTGGTCCTGGAGGCCATCACCAACCGCTCCAACCTGCTGCTGCTGGACGGGGAGGGCCGCATTTTAGAGTGCGTCCGCCACTCTGAGGGGGGGCTGGGGGAGGGAAAGGGCCGCCTGCTCCAGCCCGGGATGTTCTACCGGCTGCCCCCCGCCGTGGGCAAGGCCGACCCCCTGGCCTTGGACCGGAGGGAGCTGGAGCGGCTGCTGGAGGCCGCCCCGCCGGAGTGCCAGGCCGGCCGCTGGCTGCTGGACACCTTTGCCGGCCTGTCCCCCCTTGTCTGCCGCGAGCTGGCCTACCGGGCGGGAGGGGCCGTTGACGCGCGCCTCCATCTGCTGGGCCCCCAGGGGCGCTCCGCCCTGCTGGACCAGCTGGAGCGGCTGCAGAATGTTGTGAAGGAACACTCCTATACACCTTTGATGATTACAGTGGATGGCCGGCCAAAGGACTTCACCTTTCTCCCCATTGGCCAATATGGAACGGCGGCCCAGACGCAGGTCTGGGAGAGCTTTGCGCGGCTGCTGGACGCCTTTTTCGAGCAGCGGGAGCGGCAGGACCGGGTGCGCCAAAAGGGGCAGGACCTGATAAAGGCCGTCACCGCCGCCCGGGACCGCACCGCCCGGAAGCTGGCCAATCAAAGCCGCGAGCTGGAGGCCACCCGGGACCGGGACCGGCTGCGGCAGCTGGGAGACATTCTAACCGCCAATTTCCACCAGATGACCAAGGGGATGTCCCGGCTCCGGACGGCGGATTTCTACCACCCGGAGGGGAAGGAGATTGACATCCGGCTGGACCCCCTCCTCACCCCCCAGCAAAACGCCGCCAAGTATTATAAGGACTACAACAAGGCCAAGAAGGCCGAGGAGATGCTCACCATCCAGCTGGACAAGGGGCGGCAGGAGCTGGAGTACCTCAACAGCGTGCTGGAGAGTCTCTCCCTGGCCGAGGGGGAGCGGGATTTGATGGAGATTCGCCAGGAACTCACCGACACCGGCTATCTCCGCCGTCAATCCAAGGCCAGGGAACGCGGCAGGCGTATCGCCTCCAAGCCGATGGAATTTATGTCAACCAGCGGCCTGCGCATCTCGGTGGGGAAAAACAACAGTCAAAACGACCTGCTCACCTGCAAGCTGGCGGGCAAGGGGGACATCTGGTTCCACACCCAGAAAATTCACGGCTCCCACGTCATCCTTTGGACACAGGGACAACAGCCCGACCTTCAAAGCCTCAATGAGGCCGCCTGTCTGGCCGCCTGGTTCTCCCAGGGGCG
>CASECK010000185.1 GCA_949286295.1 uncultured bacterium
CCAGGGCGGGCAGCAAAATCAGCTGGAGGACGGCCCCGGGCAGGGTTTCGATGAAGTAGCTGCTGACCCACAGGGAGACCGACCAGCTCTGGGCGCCGGACAGCAGGAACAGGGCCTGGGCCGCACCCCCGGCCACCCGGCCCAGTACCATGGCGGGCAGGAGGGCCAGATAGAGGTCGGGGTACAGCCGCCCCGTGCGCCACAGCCCCAGCAGCGCGCCGGCCAGCAGGCCGTAGGCCGCCAGCTCCGGTATCATGGAGACAAGCTTGGCCGGCCCGGGCATCCCGGTCACCAGGCAGGACAGCAGGGGGCCGAAGACGCCGCAGGCGCCCCCCCAGCCCCAGCCGCACAGCAGCCCGCACAGCAGCACCGGCAGGTGCATGGGGGACAGGGCCCCGCCCAGGCCCAGGGGGTGGACCGCCTGGGGCAGGACGCAGCACAGGGCGGCGCACAGGGCGGAGATACAGGCTTTTTTGGATGTTGACATGGCGGAGGACCTCCTTGCAGGATAAAAAAAGACACGCGCCCTCTCTTCTGAGAGGGGGCGTGCCTTCCTGGCACAGTTTGACGCGGGGTAATAGCGGGCGTGGGGCCCTTCTGGGCCCGGTCCGGCTTCCTGCCGGCTTTTTCCACAGTCTACCACGCCCACGGCCGGCTGTCAATCCCCCGCCTCCAGCCGGCAGACCAGCGCCGTTCCGGCCAGGGGGCAGCGGGTGTAGCAGATGCCGCAGTCGTCGCAGTCCATGGGGCGGATGTGGTACCGGCCGTCGTCCGTGGGGTAGATGGCCCGCTCGGCGCAGCTGTCATAGCAGGCCCCGCAGCCGGTGCAGGCCTCGGAGATGTAGTAGGACAGGGGGGTGGAGTCCTCCCCGCCGAAGCAGAAGCGCAGCCGGCGGACCATGTCGTCCCGGTACAGGTGCAAAATCTCCCCCTCTCCGCTGGCCAGCCGGAACAGGGCGATCACCTCCGGGTTGTGGCGGTACATCTGCATGGTCCCGGGGTTTTTCTCCGCGTACTCCCGGCAGGGGGCGCTGCCCGGGCGCTGCTCCTCCACCCGCGCCCGGATGCGGATGCAGTGGTGGGTGTCGTCCAGCAGGGAGGACAAAGCGACGCGGGGGACGGCCTTCAGCTGCCGGTAGAAGGGCTTGCCCCGGGAGGTCATGAAATAGATTCCCCCGTCGGAGAAGCGCTGGATGGAGATGATGCGGCTGTCCGGCAGCCCGTTCCGGACGGTGGCGATGCTCACCCGCCCGCCCTGGGCGGCCAGGTACTGAAAGCTCTTCTCCCACACCTCTTCCACAGGGCTGCGGTCGGTCAGTCCCCAGAGGGGAATCTCGTCGTAAATCATGTTCTCTGCCCTCCCTGTCCGGGGCCTGGCGGCGCGGCCTGTCCGGGCAATAAAAAAGCGAGAGAGGCCTTGACAACCTGTCCCGCAAATGGTAGAATAAAATGCTTTCCTATCCTCACAGACGGCGGACACTCCCCCATCTTGCGTAAACTCAGTGTAGCACATCCCCCGCCAAAAGGCAAGTGGAAGCGCAGGAAAAACACCCACGCGCCCGGGTGTGCGGAAAGGCGGGGCGGCGCCGGAATTGTGCATCCTGACGGCAATTCCCCCGCTTTTCCCCACATCCGGCAGGAAAAATAAGAACCAACCGTGAAAATCATGAAGAAAGCGAGTTGATTTTTCAGCATGGTCGTCAAGGACGTAATGTATGGCAAGACCCCCCGGAAGAGCTTTGCCCGCTACCAGGAGATTCTGGAGATGCCCAACCTGCTGGAAGTCCAGAAGACCTCCTACCAGTGGTTTCTGGACACCGGCCTGCGGGAGGTGTTCCGGGACGTGGGTCCCATCGTGGACTACGCGGGCAACCTGGAGCTGACCTTCGAGGACTTCTCCATGGACGAAAAGCCCAAGTACGACGTGGAGGAGTGCAAGGCCCGGGACGCCACCTATGCCGCCCCCATCAAGGTGAAGGTCCAGCTGCGCAACACCCAGAACAACCAAATCAACGAGCAGGAGATCTTCATGGGGGACTTCCCCATCATGACCCAGGCGGGCACCTTCGTCATCAACGGGGCCGAGCGGGTCATCGTCTCCCAGATTGTCCGCTCCCCGGGGATGTACTATGGAAAGGTGACCGACAAGGCGGACAACAATACCTACACCACCACCGTCATCCCCTACCGGGGGGCCTGGCTGGAGTACGAGACCGACCTGTCCGACCTGTTCTACGTCCGCATCGACAAAAACCGCAAGCTGCCCATCACCTGCCTCATCCGGGCCCTGGGGCCCCGCACCGACGGGGAAATTCTGGACCTGTTCGGCCAGGACGAGCGCATCCTGGCCACCCTGGAGAAGGACGCCTGCAAGAGCTATGAGGAGGCCCTGCTGGAGATTTACCGCAAGCTGCGCCCCGGCGAGCCGCCCACGGTGGACTCCTCCAAGAGCCTGCTGGAGGCCACCTTCTTCGACCCCCGGCGCTACGACCTGTCCGCCGTGGGCCGCTATAAGTTCAACAAGAAGATGGCCCTGTGGAGCCGCATCGCCGGGCACAAGCTGGCCCGGCCCGCGGCCGACCCCCGCACCGGCGAGGTGCTGGCCGAGGCCGGCCAGGTGCTGGACCGGGCCCAGGCCCGCCAGCTGGACGGCCGCGGGGTCAACGAGGTGGTGCTGGACGTGGACGGCAAGGAGGTCAAGGTCTTTGCCAACAACATGGTCTGGCTGGAGAACTTCGTGGACTTCGACCCGGCCGAGGTGGGCGTGGACGAGATGGTCAGCTTCCCCGTGCTGTGCGCCCTGCTGGAGCAGTACCAGGGCCAGGAGCTGAAGGACGCCGTCCGGGAGCACCTGGACGAGCTGATTCCCAAGCACATCACCGTGGAGGACATCATGGCCTCCATCAACTACCTCAACTGCCTGGCCCACGGGGTGGGCAGCCCGGACGACATCGACCACCTGGGCAACCGCCGCCTGCGCTGCGTGGGCGAGCTGATTCAAAACCAGTTCCGCATCGGCTTTTCCCGCATGGAGCGGGTCATCCGGGAGCGGATGACCACCCAGGACCTGGACGTGGTCACCCCCCAGAGCCTCATCAACATCCGCCCCGTCACCGCCGCCATCAAAGAGTTTTTCGGCTCCAGCCCCCTAAGCCAGTTCATGGACCAGACCAACCCCCTGGCCGAGCTGACTCACAAGCGCCGCCTGTCCGCCCTGGGCCCCGGCGG
>CASECK010000186.1 GCA_949286295.1 uncultured bacterium
CCAAGGACATCTCCAAGAAGATCAAGAGCGTCAAGCGGGATAAGCAGCGGAAGGGGCAGTTCATCGGCGGCAAGCCGGTCTATGGCTATAAAATGCACCCCACGGAGAAGAACAAAATCGTCATTGATGAAGAAGTGGCCCCCGTCGTCCGGCGAATTTTTGCCCTGGCCCTCTCCGGCATGAGCTGCCGGAGTATTGCCGCCCTCCTCAACCGGGAGGGAATCCCCACCCCGGCCACCTACGCCCATCTCCCGGTGGCCCGGCCCGGCCCCTACACCGGCCTGTGGAGCAGCGAGCGCATCTCCGAGATGCTCCGCAACGAGACCTACACGGGCAGTATGGTCCAGGGCCGCAGGGTGAAGGTCAGCTACAAGTCCCCCAAATGCCGCAGGCAGGACCCGGCCGACTGGGTGGTGGTGGAGGGCACCCACGAACCTCTGGTGGACGCGGAGGAGTTCCGGCGGGTGCGCCTGCTGCTGGACAGCCGCAGGCACACCCGCAGCCGGACCTACGACTTCCCGCTGAAGGGCCTCATCTTCTGCCACGAGTGCGGCCGCCCCCTGGGGGTAATCAACCGGAGGAACGCCAGGGGAGAGGAGGTGCTGTATTTCGTCTGCCGCACCTACCAGCGCTTTACCAAAGCGGGGGCGTGTACCTGCCACTGCGTCAAGGAGAGGACGGTGACCGGCGCGGTGGCGGCCATGGTGCGGCGGTTGTGCCAGGCCTGTCTGGACCCCGGGGAGCTGCTGTCCATGGCCCGGGAGGCGGTGGAGCGGGCAGAGAAGGGGAGCGGGCCGGAAGGGGAGCAGAGGGCCCTCCAGGCCAAGATTGACAGCCTCACCGCCAACCTGGACCGGATGTATGCCGACCGGCTCAGCGGACTGCTGCCCGAGGCGGACTTCCAGCGCATTTTCGGCCGGGTCAAACTGGAGCGGCAGCGGCTGGAGGAGAAACGGCGGGCGCTGCTGGAGCAGGTCCTTCAAAGCCCAGCCCAAAGGGAGGACAGGGCCAGGGAGCTGGTGGGGCGGTTTCTCGAAACGGCAGGGGAGAGCCGGGAGGTGCTGGCCAGCCTCATTGAGCGGGTGGAACTCACAGAGGACAAGGAGGTCATCCTTCACGTTCGCTTCCGCGAGCCGGAGGCGGTTTTTTAAGCCGGCGGCGCTTGCATTAGCCGGGGGCCTATGTATCCCGCATTGAGAAAAAAGCGCTGGAAAAGCTGCAGGAGGGGATGGGGGGCTGGACGCCGTGACCGGGAAAGGGAGGAAATGGACAAAACTTCAAAAAACACATAAAAATTAAAAGAATAAAGATAAAAAACAATTTTACGGAAGAAAACAAACAAAAAGTTTTATTTTATAGAAAAAATTAAATCTGGAAGGAAATTCTATATTGCTTTTCCACTAATTGTATAGTACAATAAAGACACGGACTTGGTGCAAGGTCCGCAATTTAAGGGTGGCCCCATGGGGCTTTGCCTTTCCGGTGGAAAGGCAAAAGAAACTATCAGGAATTGGAGGAAAGAAACATGAAAAAGAAACTTTCTCTCGCACTGTCCCTGGCCATGCTGATGAGCCTGGCGCTGACTGGCTGCAGTGGCGGGCAGCAGCCCTCCGGCGGCGGCACCTCGGGTTCCGGCGCTGGCTCCGGCTCCGGTTCCGGCGGCCAGACTGTCGCCCAGACCGTCACGGGGGGCAAGGAGGGCGGTTCCAGCCTGTACTTCACCACAGGCGGAGACCAGGGCACCTATTACGGCTTTGGCGGCGTGGTGGCCCAGAAGGTGGGCGAGGCCACCAGCACCACCATCACCGCCATCGTGTCCGGCGGCTCCCAGGCCAACATTGAGGCCATGGAGATGGGCGACGCCCAGCTGGGCTTTGTCCAGTCCGACGTGATGGCTTACGCCTATCAGGGCATCCGCAACTTCGAGGATGTGGGCGCCATCACCGACTTCTCCACCGTGGCCGCCCTGTACATGGAGCAGGTCCAGATTGTCACCCTCGACCCCTCCATCAAGACCGTGGCCGACCTGGCCGGTAAAAACGGGTCCATCGGCGCTCCCGGCTCCGGCGTGTACTATAACGCCATCGACGTGCTGGCCGCCTATGACATGACCGAGGAGAGCATCAACCCCACCTATGAGGACTTCGGCACCAGCGCCGAGTCCCTCCAGGACGGCAAGATTGACGCCGCCTTCGTGGTGGCCGGCGCGCCCACCGTGGCCATCACCTCCCTTGCCACCACCAAGGATGTCAGCCTGGTCAGCCTGGACAGCGAGCACATTGCCAAGCTGCAGGAGAGCTCCCCCTATTACAGCGAGACCGTCATCCCCGCCGATACTTACGGCATGGCCAGCGACGCCACCACCGTGGCCGTGGTCGCCACCGTCATCGCCCGGGACGATGTGTCCAACGAGGACATCTATAACTTCATGTTCGGCACCTTTGAGAACGTCGCCAGTCTGAGCGCCGCCCACGACAAGGGCGCGGAGCTGGACTTGGAATTCGCCGCCTCCAACACCGCCGTGCCCTATCACCCCGGCGCCGCGGAGTACTTTGCGGAGAAGGGCATCGAGGTGCCCACCAAGTAAGCGGAACGGGCGGTTGTGACGCCCGGGCGGCTGCGGCGGTCAATCTCCATCGCAGCCGCCCTTCGCATACTGGGTGAGCGGTGCGGCCGGTCCGCGGGACAGATACGTCCGCGCCTGGCGGGGCGCGGAGGTGTATGTCCCGGGGGCGGCCCGTCGAAGCAAGGAGAAAGGAGACGAGTTATGGAACCGAACGAGAAGGAGAAATTGTCCGGAACCCAGTTGGAAGAGGATATCTCAGTCGGCACCGCGGCCGACGTGGACGAGGTCATGAAAAAGTATGACCGGGAGTCCAACACCAGGGTGTATGAGGGGTGGCAGATGTGGGTGGTCAAGACCATCATGGCCGCCTTCTCCGCCTACTGCATCTGGGCCACGCTGTTTATGACCGGTCTGCTGGAGCGCCGCCTGACCCTGTTTTTGGGTATGATTATCATCATTGGCTACCTGAACTATCCCATCAAGAAGGGGAGCGTCCGGGTCAACCATGTGCCCTTCTATGACTGGATCATTATGATTCTGGGGGCTGGTTCCTTCTTCTATTTTGCCGTCAACGCCCAGGACATCCTGAAGCTGGCCACCCGGGTCACCAACGACCCGTTCATGGTGGCCGTGGCCATCATCGGTGTTTTGGCGCTGGTGGAGCTGTGCCGCCGCTGTGTGGGCCTGCCCATCCTGTGTGTGGCCGGTGCGCTACTGGTCTACACCTTCTACAACGTGCGGTTCGGCAAGGTCATCTATGACCTGTTCTACACCACCAACGGCATCATGGGCACTCCCATCAAGGTCTGCTCCACCTATATCGTGGTCTTCATCATTTTCGGCGCCTTCTTGGAGCGGACGGGTATCGCCGCTTTCTTTATCGACGTGGCAAACTCCATCGCCGGTGCCTCCGCCGGCGGGCCGGCCAAGGTGGCGGTCATCTCCTCCGCCCTGTGCGGCATGGTGTCCGGCTCCTCGGTGGGCAACACGGTGACCACCGGCTCGGTGACGATTCCCATGATGAAAAAGACCGGCTATAAGGGCGAGTTTGCCGGCGCGGTAGAGGCGGCCGCCTCCACCGGCGGTCAGATTATGCCCCCCATCATGGGGGCCGCGGCCTTCCTGATGGCCGAGTATATGGGCATCCCCTATGCCGAGGTGGCCATGAAGGCCATTCTGCCCGCCGTGCTGTACTTCACCGGCATCTACATCGCCGTCCATCTGGAGGCCATGAAGCTGGGGCTGAAGGGAATGCCCCGGGAAGAGCTGCCCAAGATGGGCAAGCTGATGAAGAAGATATACCTGCTTACCCCGCTGGTAGTGCTGGTGGTCATGGTGACCCTGAATATGCGTACCATGCAGTTCTGCGCCTCCATCGCCATTCTCATTACCATCCTGGTGGGCCTGATCAACAAGGATGACCGCATCACCCTGATGAAGATATTCGACGCCATGGAGGCCGGCGGCAAGGGCACAATCACCGTGGCTGTGGCCTGCGCCATGGCCGGTATCGTGGCCGGGTGCATCACCTCCACCGGCCTTGCCTCCAAGCTGATCACCGCCATTGTGGCCGTGTCCGGCGGACACGCTATTGTGGCCCTGTTCCTGACCATGATTTGCTGTATCGTGCTGGGCATGGGCGTGCCCACCACCGCCAATTACTGCATCATGGCCTCCACCTGCGCCCCCATCCTGATTTCGCCTGAAATTGGCATCCCCGTGGTGGCGGCCCACTTCTTCGTGTTCTACTTCGGCATCGTGGCCGACATTACTCCGCCGGTGGCTCTGGCCGCCTATGCCGGTTCCGCCATCGCCAAGTCGCCCCCCATGAAGACGGCCCTCAACGCCACCCGTCTGGCCATTGCCGCCTTCATTGTGCCCTACATTTTCGCCTTCAGCCCCGCCATGCTCTTTGACTTTACCTCCGCGGGCATCTCCGGGGTGATGGTCCCGGTCACCGTCGTGCAGATTTGCATCACCTCTCTGCTGGGTATCTTCGGCGTCGCCGCGGCCCTCAACGGCTATGTGTACGGGAAGCTGAATCCCCTGTTCCGGATTCTGATGGCCATCGGCGGGCTGGGGATGATGATTCCCGGTACGGTCACCGACCTGATTGGCCTGGTGCTGGTGGGCGGAACTTATCTCTACCAGCGCATGAACTATAAGCGCAGTGTGGCCGCCTGAGCGGCCCGGCTGAAACGCCCTGCGCTCCCGCGCGTCTCAAAGCCGCAGGCCTATTTAAGGCTTGCGGCTTTGCGCTGTTTCGATTATAATAAGAACAATATTCAACCGGGACAGCCGGAATTGAGAAACACGGGAGGGACCGACCATGGAAAAGCTATTGGAGCTGCTGGAGCAGGACTGCACCATGTCCACCGCCGCGCTGGCCGCCGCTGCCGGCGTGCCCGAGGCAGAGGCAAAGGCCGCGATTCGGCGCTATGAGGACGAGCAGGTCATTCTTGGCTATCAGGCCATTATCGACTGGGACCGGGTGCGCCGGGAGACGGTCACCGCCCTGATCGAGGTCAAGGTGACTCCCCAGTCCATCAGCGGCTTTGACCGCATTGCCGAGCGCATCTACCAGTATGACGAGGTGGAGAGTATGTATCTCATGAGCGGGGCGTTTGACCTGGCGGTCATCATCTCAGGCCGTACCCTGCGGGAGGTGGCCCAGTTTGTGGGCGAGCGGCTGTCCACCATCCAGGGGGTCACCGGCACCGCCACCCACTTCATCCTGAAAAAATATAAAGAGAAGCACCTGGTGTTCCGCCCCCGGGAGCCGGAGGAAAGGGAGTATATTTTCACATGAACTACGAAGGGATTCTCAACAGCCGGATTCAGGGCGTCAAACCCTCTGGCATCCGCAAGTTCTTTGATATTTTAGAGGAGATGACCGACGCCATCTCCCTGGGAATCGGCGAGCCGGATTTTGTCACCCCCTGGCACATCCGGGACGCGGGCATCTACTCCCTGGAGCGGGGGCACACCAAGTACACCTCCAACGCCGGTATGCTCCAGCTGCGCCGGGAAATTGCCGCCTACTTAAACCGCCGCTTTGACCTGGAGTACGACTATGCCAGTCAGATTCTCATCACCGTGGGCGGCAGCGAGGCCATCGACCTGGCCCTCCGGGTGCTGGTGGAGCCGGGGGACGAGGTCATCATCCCCACCCCCTCCTTTGTCTGCTACGGCCCTCTCACCGAGATGGCCGGCGGCGTGCCGAAGTATGTGGAGCTGACGGTGGACAACGAGTTCCGCCTGACTGCCGAACAGCTGCGGGCGGCCATTACCAGCAAGACGAAGGCGCTGGTTTTGCCCTTCCCCTGCAACCCCACCGGCGGCATTATGGAGCGCCGGGACCTGGAGGCCATCGAGCAGGTGCTCCGGGACACCAATATCATGGTAATCTCCGATGAAATCTACGCCGAGCTCACCTACGGCCGGCGCCATGTGTCCCCCGCCAACCTCCCCGGGCTGTACGGGCGCACCGTGGTGGTCAACGGCTTTTCCAAGAGCCACGCCATGACCGGCTGGCGCATGGGCTATGCGTGCGCGCCCAAGCCTGTCATCGCGGCCATGACCAAGCTGCACCAGTTTGGCATTATGTCCGCTCCCACCACCAGCCAGTATGCCGCCGTGGAGGCCATGCGCAACGGCGACGGGGATATTGAGCATATGCGGGAGGAGTACGATGGCCGCCGCCGGTATTTTGTGGAAAATCTCAACCGAATCGGCCTGCCCTGCTTTGAACCTAAGGGGGCCTTCTATGTCTTTCCGGATATCCGGCCCAGCGGCCTGAGCAGCGAGGAGTTCTGCGAGTGCTTCCTGATGGAGGAGAAGGTGGCCGTGATTCCCGGCTCCGCCTTTGGACCGGGGGGAGAGGGCTTTGTCCGGGCCTGCTACGCCGCCTCCATGAAGGACATCACCCAGGCCGTGGCCCGGCTGGACAACTTTTTGAGCAATCTGCGCCGGAAGCGGGAAGGAGGGGCGGCCCTGTGAACATCGTCTGTCTGGACCTGGAGGGAGTCCTGGTCCCGGAGATATGGATCGCCTTCTCCAAGGCCAGCGGCATTGCCGAGCTGTGCCGCACCACTCGGGACGAGCCGGATTATGATAAGCTGATGACCTGGCGGCTGTCGGTGCTGAAACAGCACGGCTTGGGGCTGAAGGATATTCAGCGCGTCATCGCCGCCATCGACCCGCTGCCTGGGGCCAGGGAGTTCCTGGACAAGCTCCGGCAGGAGACCCAGGTGGTCATCCTCAGCGACACCTTCGAGCAGTTCGCCAAGCCCCTCATGGCTAAGCTGAACTGGCCCACCCTGTTCTGCAACACCTTGGAGGTGGCCCCGGACGGGGAGATTACGGGCTACCGGATGCGCTGCGAGAAGTCCAAGCTTACCACCGTGAAGGCCCTGCAGTCCTGCGGCTTTGACACCATCGCCGCCGGAGACAGCTTTAACGACCTGGCCATGATTCAGGCCAGCAAGGCGGGCTTTCTGTTTAAGTCCACGCCGGCCATCAAACAGGCCTACCCCCAGCTGCCCGCCTTCGAGGAGTTCGACGGCCTGCTGGAGGCCATCCGGGCGGCGCTGTAAAAGACGGGGAGGAGGCGAGTCTGTGAAGATTCTGGCGAAGCTTTATTGCGCCGTTGCCTTTGCCTACCTGGTGGCCTGGCTGGCCTCCCTTGACCTGCTGGAGTGCGTGGGGGTCTTGCTCCTGCTTGTGGCGGTGGCCGCGGGGCTGTGGGCGGTAGTGTCCTACTGCCGGCGGGCCCAGGCGCAGCGGGACCGAATCGAGGAGAAGCTGGACGAGCTGCGGAACAAAGAGGGAGATTCCCAATGAACGCACATGAGCTGCCCTTCCGCCCGGCGGACATCCTGCTCCCCCGGGAGTGCAACCTGTCCCTGTGGAGCGTGGTGGCCTGCGACCAGTACACCTCCCAGCCTGAGTACTGGCAGCGGGTGGAGGAGCGGGTGGGCCGGGCCCCCTCCGCCCTGCGGCTGATTTTGCCCGAGAGATGCCTGGAGGGACCCGGCGTGGAGAGCGACATCATGGAGATTAACACCACCATGAGCCGCTATCTCCGGGAGGGCCGTTTTCAGGAGTACCCGGACAGCCTCTTCTATGTGGAGCGCACCCTGTCCGGCGGCAAGGTCCGCCGGGGTCTTGTGGGCATGGTGGACCTGGAGCAGTACGACTATGAACCCGGCTCCGGCGCCCCGGTCCGGGCCACCGAGGACACCGTCCTCTCCCGCATCCCGCCCCGGGTGGCGGTGCGCAAAAACGCCCCCATCGAGCTGCCCCATGTGATGCTCCTGGCCGACGACCCGGAGGGGACGGTGATTGAGCCGCTGTCGGACCAGACCGGCGAGATGGAGGAGCTGTACAATTTCCCCCTGATGGAGGGGGGCGGCCATATCCGGGGCTGGCGGCTGACCGGGGGGCAGAAGGAGCGGGTCTTCGCTGCCCTGCGGGCCCTGGCCTGCCCCGCCGTGTTCCGGAACCGGTATCACCTGACAGAGGACCTGCCCGTCCTGCTGTTTGCCGTGGGGGATGGCAACCACTCCCTGGCCGCCGCCAAGGCGTGCTATGAGCGCGCCAAACGTCTGACGCCCCCAGAGCACTGGGCCGCGCTGCCCGCCCGGTACGCCCTGTGCGAGCTGGTCAACCTCCATGACCCCTCTCTGGAGTTTGAACCCATCCACCGGGTGGTGTTCGGGGTGGAGCCGCGGCGGCTGCTGGACGGACTGATGGACTATTACCCCGGCGCCACACAGGGCAGGGGAGAGGGCCATGTGCTCTCCTACTCCGCCGGGCGGTGGATTCAAGGGGAGATTACCGTGCCCCGGCCCCAGCAGCTGCTGCCGGTGGGCACCCTTCAGACCTTCCTGGACGGCTATCTGGCCGGCTGCCCCGGGGCCCGGGTGGACTATATCCACGGCGCCGGTGTGGCCAGGCGGCTGGCCGCCGGGCGGGAGGACGCGGTGGCTTTCCTGTTGCCCCCCATGGACAAGGGGGAGCTGTTTCCCACCATCCTCCGCGACGGGGTGCTGCCCCGCAAGACCTTCTCCATGGGGCGGGCCTGCGACAAGCGCTTTTACTTAGAGGCGAGGAAAATCCGAGAGTGAGGGAAGAGCCATGTTCATCCAGGCCCATGCCAAACTGAACCTGACCCTGGACGTGCTGGCCAGGCGGCCGGACGGCTACCATGATATGCGGATGATCATGCAGTCCATCGGCCTGGCCGACGAGCTGGAGCTTCAGGACAACGAGAGCGGACAGCTGCGGGTGGCCACCGACCTGCATTTCCTGCCGGCCGATGAGAAGAACCTGGCCGCCAAGGCCGCCCTGTGTTATTGGCAGGCCAGGGGAGAGGCCCCCCGGGGACTGGACATCACCATCCGCAAGCGCATCCCCGTCTGCGCGGGGATGGCCGGCGGGAGCAGCGACGCCGCCGCCGTGCTCCGGGCGCTGAACCAGGCGGATGGAGCGCCTCTGGACTGGACGGCCCTGGCCCAGGTGGGAGAGCGGGTGGGGGCCGACGTGCCCTACTGTGTGCTGGGCGGCACCGCCCTGGCGGAGGGGAAGGGGGAGAAGCTGACCCCCCTGCCGCCCCTGCCGGCCTGCTGGGTGGTGGTGTGCAAGCCGGAATTTTCCATCTCCACCCCCGCGCTCTTTGCCCAGCTGGACAGTGTGCGCCTGCGCAGCCGCCCGGACACGAGGGGGGCGGTTGCCGCCCTGGAGGCGGGAGATTTGGCCGGCGTGGCCCGGCGGATGTACAACGTCTTTGAGGACGTCCTGCCCGTCCGGCAGCGGGCCCGGGTCTTTGAGCTGAAGAATATCTTAGTCGGCTGCGGAGCCCTGGGGGCCAGCATGAGCGGGACCGGCCCCACCGCCTTCGGCCTGTTTGACGACGGGGAGAGGGCGCAGGAGGCCTACCAGCGGCTGCTGGAGTTCTCCCCGGAGACTTTTTTGTGCCGGACGGTATAAAATCGCAGACAGCCGCCCATACTGTAAGGCATCTTAGCTTTATGGTATGGGCGGCATTTCCTGTCCGCCCGGTCAGGAGGACACGGATGGAGCGCAGGTTGCGAAGTTGGGAGCTGGCCCTGATGTTCGGGGTGCTGGTGGCGCTGGCGGCGGGGAGCTGGCTGGGCCGGGAGCAGCGGGCGCTGGCGGACAGCGTTATCCGCCTGCACGTGGTGGCAAATTCGGACAGCGCCGCCGACCAGGCGCTGAAGCTGAAGGTCCGGGACGAGATTCTGGCCCAGGCGGAGCAGGCCTATCCGGAAAACGCCACCCTGGAGCAGGCCAGGGCGGCGCTGGAGGCCCAGCTGCCCGCCCTGCAGGCGGCTGGACAGGCGGTGGTGGAGGCGGAGGGCTATGACTATACCGTCAGCGCCGGACTCACCCAGTGCTGGTTTCCCACCCGGGAGTATGAGGACTTTGCCCTGCCCGCCGGGACCTATACCGCCCTGCGGGTGACCATCGGCCAGGGAGAGGGACAAAACTGGTGGTGCGTGGCCTTCCCGCCCCTGTGCCTGGGCGCCGCCAGCCAGACGGTGGAGCAGGCGGCCCAGGCGGGGAACTTTACCCAGGACCAGGCCGGCCTGCTCACTGGGGCGGACCCGGGCTATGTGCTGAAATTTAAGAGTCTGGAGCTGCTGGGCCAGCTCCAGGGGCTATTTTCCTGAGCGCAAAATAAATCCCCCCTTCTCCGCATAGCTTAGGGAGAAGGGGGGATTTTTATGGTGGGACAGCTTATTCTGGCCCCTGGGGGACGGGGGCGGACAGAGCGAAGCGAGCTCTATGGCCTTCCTGTGTTCCGGGCGCGGGCGGACCCGGAGGGCTTTTGGGGGCCGGGGCGGGTGAGAAAGGCGGGGCGCGGCCTGCGCCGGCGGGGGGTGCTGCGCCTGCTGGCCCCCCGGCAGTTTGGGGACTGGGACGCGCTGCGGGCGCTGGGGCTGAGGCCGGTGGAACCGGACGGCTTTCTCCGGGGCCAGTCGCTCCCCCTGACTCTGGAGGCCCTGGCCAGACGGGGCCTAGCCCCAGACCGGGCCACCGTGGCCCTGCGGGGACTGCGGGCGGACAGGGAGATGGCCCGGACGGCGGCCAGCCTGTGCCCGCTGGTGCGCCGCCTGGTGGTGGACGCCCCCAGAGGGGGTGGGGAGCTGGCCGGCTGGCTGCGGCGGGAGTTTGGCGTGCCCATTCTGCCGCCCGGCGAGCGGGGACAGATGGCCCTGCGCTTTTGTCCGGAGTGCGGCGGGGAGGAAGAGCCGTTTTTGGAGCTGTTTGGCCCTGCTCCCCAGCTGCAGGGGCTGACCCTCACAGCGCCCGTCCTGGCGGAGGGGGACCGGGAGGACCTGCCCCTGCTGAGCGCCCTCTGGGAGGGGGGGAGACTGGCGGCGGAGGACATAAAAATCACTTGATCACTTGACAGACCGGGGGGAAACACATATAATGATGCAGAATCTACGACTATACCCATTTGCTACATAGTTTGCGTTGCGGCCCGGAGTTTCTCCGGGGCATTTTATTGAAAGGTGTGCAGGGAATATGGCAAAGGAATATAAGTTGAGTCCCCAGCGGCTGAAGGAGCTGCAGGACGAAATGAACTATCTCAAGACTGTCCGGGAGAAAGAGGTGGCCGAGCTCATCAAGGAGGCCCGCTCCTTTGGCGACCTGTCGGAGAACAGCGAGTACGACGAGGCCAAGAACGAGCAGGGCAAGCTCTACTCCCGGATGGCCGAGCTGGAGGAGATTCTCAGCAACTATGTGATCATCGAGGAGGAGGAGCACGACGGGGACTATATCCGTCTGGGCTCTACTGTCACAGTGCTGGACAAGGAGTTCAACGAGGAGGAGACCTATAAGATTGTGGGCTCTCAGGAGGCCGACCCCATGAACGGCGCCATCTCCGAGGACTCCCCCTTCGGCAAGGCCCTGTTGGGGAAGAACGCCGGCGACGACGTCACCGTGGACGCCCCCGCCGGCCCTGTGGAGTACAAGATTCTGAAGGTCGAGCGCTGAAGCCGCGCCGCGGCCCCATACAGCAAGATAGGAGTTGGCAAAATGCCTGAACAGAACAACAACACCCTCCCCGGGGAGGAGAACCTGTCCCAGCTGCTTCAGATTCGCCGGGACAAGCTCAGACAGCTTCAGCAGGAGGGCAACGACCCCTTCCGTCTGACCAGATTTGCGGTGGACAACGACTCGGCCAACATCAAGGCCAACTTCGACGCCCTGGAGGGGCGGGAGGTGTCTCTGGCCGGCCGGCTCATGTCCAAGCGGGGCATGGGCAAGGTGTCCTTCTGCGACCTTCAGGACAAGTCCGGCCGCATTCAGCTCTATGCCCGGAAGGACGAGATGGATGAGGCGGAGTACGAGCGCTTTAAGAAATATGACATCGGCGACATCGTGGGGGTCCGCGGGGTGGTGTTCCGCACCCAGCGGGGGGAGATGTCTGTGCGGACGGTGACCGTCACCCTGCTGTCCAAGTCGCTGCTGCCCCTGCCTGAGAAGTTCCACGGCCTGACCAACACCGAGCTGCGCTACCGGCAGCGCTATGTGGATTTGATTGTCAATCCCGAGGTGAAGCGCAACTTCATCATCCGCTCCAAATTCATCCAGCACGTCCGGTCCTTTATGGACAGCCGGGGCTTTATGGAGGTGGAGACCCCGGTGCTCAACACCATCTCCGGCGGAGCCACCGCCCGGCCCTTTATCACCCACCACAAGCCCCTGGACATCGATATGTATATGCGCATCGCCACCGAGCTGCCCCTGAAGCGGCTCATTGTGGGCGGCATGGACCGGGTATATGAGATTGGCCGGATTTTCCGCAACGAGGGCATGGACCCCAAGCACAACCCGGAGTTTACCACCATCGAGCTGTATCAGGCCTATGCCGACTTCAACGACATGATGGACCTGTTCGAGGACCTGCTCACCTCCGCCGCCCGGGAGATTCTGGGCACCTACCAGCTGCAGTGGCAGGGGGAGCAGATTGACCTGACCCCCGGCTGGCCCCGGCTGCCCATGCACGAGGCGGTCAAGCAGTACTGCGGCATCGATTTCATGGCCATTGACAGCGACGAGGAGGCGGTGGCCGCCGCCCGCGCCATCGGCGTGGAGCTGCCCGAGACCGCCGACAAGACCTGGGGCAACGCCTTGTATGAGGTCTTTGACCAGCGGGTGGAGGAGAAGCTGATTCAACCTACCTTTATCACCATGCATCCGGTGGACGTCTCCCCGCTGGCCAAGCGCTCGCCGGCCGACCCCCGGCTCACCGAGCGTTTCGAGCTGTTCATCTGCCACAGCGAGATGGGCAACGCCTTCTCCGAGCTCAACGACCCCATCGATCAGCGCCAGCGCTTCCAGAAGCAGGTGGAGCTGCGGAACAAGGGGGATGAGGAGGCCGGGATGATGGACGAGGACTTCCTCACCGCCCTGGAGTACGGTATGCCCCCCACGGGAGGCCTGGGCATCGGCATCGACCGCTGCGTGATGCTGCTGACCAATTCCGATTCCATCCGGGAGGTCATTCTCTTCCCCACCATGAAGCCGCTGGACAGAGCCGAGGGCGCCCCCGCCCGGGAGGCGCGGCCGGCGCAGCCGGTCCTGCCCGGCGAAGGGGAGACCGCCATCGACTTTTCCCAGGTGGAGATCGAGCCGCTGTTCCGGGATATGGTGGATTTTGACACCTTCAGCCGCTCCGACTTCCGGGCTGTAAAGGTAAAGGAGTGTACAGCAGTGCCCAAGTCCAAGAAGCTGCTGAAGTTTGTGCTGGATGACGGCAGCGGGGAGGACCGGGTGATTTTGAGCGGCATCCACGCCTACTATGAGCCGGAGCAGCTGGTGGGCAGGACCCTGATTGCCATTACCAACCTGCCCCCCAGAGCGATGATGGGCATCGAGTCCTGCGGAATGATCATCAGCGCCATCCACCGGGAACAGGGGGAGGAGAGACTCCACCTGCTGATGGTGGACGATCACATTCCCGCCGGGGCGAAACTGTACTAAATGGAACCCCCTCCGGCGCGGAGCGCGCGGACCGCAGGGGACAGAAGAATCAAACAACGCAACTGGGCAGCCCCGGCGGGGCTGCCCGCCGCCGTTTTCGGGCGCGGTTTCCGGAATATGGGAGACGGCGGCAAAAACAGGGAGGCGCTTGCCATGCTCAGTCCCACACAAGTAAAGGCCCGCATCCTGGTGGTGGATGACGACGCGGAGATTCGCCAGGTGCTGAAGACGCTGCTCTCCAACGAGGATTTTGAGGTGCTGGAGGCCGGCTCTGGCACCGAGGCCCTGTCCCGCTTCACCCCGGAGGTCGATTTGGTGATTTTGGACGTGATGATGGAGGGGATGTCTGGCTACCAGGTGTGTCAGGCTCTCCGGACCCATGCCAACGTGCCGGTGCTCTTCCTGACCGCCAAGACCCAGAGTTCCGACCTGCTGATGGGCTATTCCTGCGGCGGAGACGACTATCTGTCAAAGCCCTTTTCCTACCCGGAGCTGTTGGCCCGGGTCAAG
Source organism: uncultured bacterium (assembly GCA_949286295.1). Classification (GTDB taxonomy): domain Bacteria; phylum Bacillota; class Clostridia; order Oscillospirales; family Oscillospiraceae; genus Lawsonibacter. The sequence goes on from CASECK010000186.1 coordinate 14,099, forward strand.
GGCCTGCTGCGGCGCTACACGGTGTATCAGGGCAAGCGCATCCCGGACAGGAAGGCGGAGTACCTTGAGTGGCGGGGCCTGCGGCTGGACTGTACCCGGAATCTGGCCTGGAAGCATGGGGTGGAGCTGGATTTGACCAACACCGAGTACCGTCTGCTGCGCCTGTTCATGTCCTATCCCGGGCAGATATTTTCCATCGGCAACCTGTATGAGAGCGTGTGGGAGGAGCCCTATCTCCCCGCCTCGGGCAACACCGTGATGGTGTTCATCCGCAAGCTGCGCAACAAGATAGAGGACGACCCGAAGCGGCCGGACCGCCTGGTCACCGTCTGGGGAAAGGGGTATCGCCTTGAGTAATCTGTTCAAATGGGTCTCCCGCAGCCTGGGGCTGCAATTTGTGGCGGTGGCGGTGGCGGCGCTGGCCTGCGCCTTTGTCAGCCACCACCTGGTGTCTGACGTGGCCGCCCGCTGGTTTTTCTTTGACCCGCGGTTTGACGCCTACTGGGAGGAGCGGAGCATGACGGCCCTGGAGGAGTTTCAGGACTATGTGAGCCAGCAGGGGCTGTCCGTCCGGCAGGCCCTGACGGATACCTGGTGGAGCTTGACCCACCCGGAGATTACCCTGTTCACCGAGCCGTATATTCCCTATGACCAGGAGGAGGGCGGGCATTACCACGCCATCCGCTGCTCTGACGGGGACATCTATGCCATCTCCTATTCCCCCGGGGGGCTCTATCTGGCCCAGTGGGACGCGGCCGGCCTGGCGGCCGGCTCTGCGTGCTTTCTGGCGGTGTTCCTCCCCTTTACAGTGCATATCATCCGGAGAATCAAGCGCTTGTACCAGCAGCTGCTGCTCTCCGTCCAGTCCGGCCATGACAAGCCCATCCAGGTGCGGGGGAGCGACGAGATTGCCGAGCTGGGCCGGGAGATTGAGCTGATGCGCCAGTCCATGCTGGGCCTGCTGGAGAACGAGGCCCATCTGCGGCACAACGGTGAGCATCTGGTGGCCTCCCTCTCCCACGATATCCGTACCCCGCTGACCAAGCTGATGGGCTATCTGGATATTTTGCTTTATAAAAAGGCATCCCCCGCCCAGTGGGAGGGATGCCTGGAAAAGGCCTCGGAAAAGGCCAGACAGCTAAAGGGGCTGACCGACGAGCTCTTCTGCCGCTTCTCCGCCGGGGGAGAAGCGGCCGGGCAGGCGCGCAGCCTTGTGGACGGCCCCCAGCTGCTCAACCAGCTGCTCTACGAGGCCTGCTGTGAGCTGGAGGAGGATGGATTTCAGGTGGAGGGGCCGCCCACCTTCTCCGGGGAATACTATTTCAACGTCCGGGTGGAGGAGCTGCGCCGGGCCTTTGACAATATCTTCTCCAACCTGCGGAAATATGCCGAGCCTGGGGCCCCCATCCAAATTCGGGCCCTGGAGGCCGCCGGACAGGTGAGCCTCACCATCGCCAACCGCAAGCGCCGCTCCCCCGAGGATGTCCCCAGCTATGGAATCGGCCTGCCCACCGTGAAAGAGCTGATGGAGCGAAATGGCGGCAGGGCAGAGGTGGAGGACGGCGCGGACGCCTTCTCCATCCGCCTGACCCTGCCGCCGGTGGCCAAGCCCCGCCGGACAAGCTGAGCGCCGTCCGGCGGGGAGGGGGACAAAGGTGTCAGGCGGTCAGCTTGGTCCAGCGCTCATAGACCCCGCCGTCCTTGCGCTGGAAGGTATGGCCGTTGGAGGCCTCCTGGACGGTCAGATAGTACCAGGCCGCGGTGTCGGCGTTGTCCGGCCATGTCTTCATGCCGTTCAGCAGGTCGCCGGTCCCCTCGGGTCGGCGGTTCAGCATCCGGTTGAGGATGCACATGGCCTCCGCCCGGGAGATGGGGGCGTCGGGGCGGAAGGTGCCGTCCTCATAGCCGGAGACCCAGCCCAGCGCCGCCGCGCGCTGGATGAAGGCCTGGGCCCAGCAGCCGCCAATGTCGGAGAAGCGGGGCGTGCCGCCGTCCGGACTGGATTTGTCAAAGTTGGCGCAGATGGTGGCAAACTCCGCCCTGGTGATGGGGGCGTCGGGATCAAAGCGGCCGTCCGGCCGCCCGGCAACCAGGCCCAGCTTGGCGATGGTAGAGACGGGCCGGTTGAACCACTGCCCCTCCGACACGTCGGAAAAGCTGTTGCGGCTGGTGCCGTTTTGCTCCACTGCGCTCTTTTGCAGCAGGCGGTAGAAAATGGTGGCAATCTCCCCCCGGGTGATGCTGGCCAGGGGACGGATGGTCCCGTCGGGATAGCCGGACACATAGGCGAAGTGGTCCTCGCCGTTGAGCAGGGCGGGGATGGTTCCGGCCTGTCCATTCTCTTGCCAGCCGGCGTATACCGTCCGGTCGGCGTTCATGGTCACCCGGGTGACCTTATCCGTCAGCTTCTTGTCCAGATACCAGCCGGTAAAGGTGTAACCGTCCCGGGTGGGCGTTTTGCTCAGGGAGACAGAGGTCCCGGCGCTGTAGGTCTCCTCCCGGTAGGTGGTGCCGCCGTTGGACTGATAGGACAGGGTATACCGCCTGCCAGAGCTGCTGGAGCCTCCGGAGCTGCCGGAACCTCCGGAGCCGCCGTCAGGCTGGAAGGTGTAGGTGTAGGTGAGGGACTTGGTCACCGCGTCCTTGCTGGTGTTGGGGGTCACGTCCCAGCTGCCGCCGCTGTAGCCGCTGTTGGGGCGCATCCCGGTGGGAACCTGGGCACTGTCAAGGGTGCCCTTTCCGCTGGTCAGGGTGACGGAGACGGTCTTGTCGGCGGTGGAGCCGTCCGCCCAGACGCCGTTTACCACCCGGAAGGTGATGGTAGCGGTCTCAGGGGTGGGGGTGGTTCCCGCATAACAGGCCTTCAGCCACCAGCTCTTCTCGGGCGTCGCCACAAGGGGCTTGGACACATCAACAAGCTGGGAGCCGTCGGAGGAACTGGGGTCGTAGGCAGGGTTATCGTTGTACCAGCCGTCGATCATCCGGTGCGCATCATCGCCCGTATACTCTTCCTGAAAACTGGACGCCTGGGGCAGTGTGACCATGCTTTCCCTATGCAGCTGAGCGTTGGAGAACAGATACAGATCCGCTCCGTAATTGGTAACGTGATTATTGCACAGAACGCCGCCCTGCATCTCCAGGCGGACCGCAGGACCGACGGCAATACCGCCTCCGCCGTCAGAGGAAGGGGAGTCATCCTCCTTCTCTGGTTGCAAGCTCTCCGATTCCGGGTCCGCGCTTCCTATTTCATATCCGACATAATTATCCTTGATAAGGCAATTGCGCAGAACACAATCAAATTGAAAATCAACCACATCGGCGCTGGACCCTTCAAAGATCCCGTCGCCGGTGAGCAAAATCCCGGCCCCACGGTTCATGGTAAGGTTCTTCGTGACGGACACATCGGTCAAGCACAGATTCCGGCACTGCGCAGCGCCAATTCCCCCGCCGGCATCCACAGAAAGGTTGCCAGAAATGCTGGAGCTGGTAATGTCTACATCGCTGCATCCCATCAGGCCAAGCCCGGCGCCGCAGTCAAGGGGGATGTCATAGTTCATCTGGTTGTTAGAGCAGGTGAGGCCGCTTATTGCGATTGAATCGCAGTCCAAAAGGGACAGCCCGGCGCCGGAATAAAGCTGGGCAGTGTAGTAGCCGGACGAGTACCCCAAATAATTGTCGTGTACCGTCAGGCCCTCTAACTTCATACCCTGGCAATCTCTCATGCACAATCCGGCCCCGGCGCTGATCCCCTCGTGAGATGGCACAGACGAGAAGATCAAACTATTGTAGATATGGTTTCCGGTGAACTCGGTATTACGGATATCCAGCGAATTATGACTGTTCAGAGAGCGGCCGCTGTCTTCGTCTATATTCCTAAGTTCTCCTGTAATTCCCACATCATCTCCGATTCCGCCGCCGGGATTTCCGCTGTCATCGCATCCGACTTTGTGCAGCCAGATGCCGCCGCCCTGGAAACCGGCGCTGTTGCCTTCTATGCTCATATTGCTGATTTGACCGTCAACGATGCATCCATCGGCTGCGATTCCGCCGCCGTACTCAGCGGTGTTGCCGGAAATAACGCCGCCCAGAAGCTGAAGCGTTGAGCCGTCAGGTGCATAGACGCCGCCGCCCACGAAAGTGGCAGTATTATGACGAATAGTGCCGGCCCGCATGATAAAGGTTGCGCCGGAATCCTGAAGTCCCACGCCGCCGCCATTGTACAGATGATCGCTTTCACCTTTATCACCTTTCTCACACTTCTCAATGAGACCTCCGTACATGGTAAACCTGCCGTTCTGTTTGACCGCTACACCGCCGCCAGGTTCCTCTGAGGCGCTTATGACATCTTGAATAGCGGTAGCAGGGTACATATTCAGTTCCCCGTCGCACACCACCAGAGAATTGTATAAAAGGCGGCCGTCCGCAGTGATGCATAGAGAATTGCCGGGGAAATCTGGAGAGCCCAGATTGAGAACGCCGCCGCGTTTGACCGTAAAAACGGGCTGGTACCGGCTGAAACAGCTGTAGATGATGCTATGGCCGTTTCCCAGCAAAGTGGCGTGCCCGGATACCTCCAACCTGTACGCGTCTTCTATGGGACTGTTATTCTCCTCTGGGGGCATTCCATCCGGCATACTCTCCGGCATACCTATATTCTCTATCTGAATGTCATCTTCCAGGGAGAGGATAAAGTGGCGGTCCGGGTTGTCATTGGCGCGGCGAATCGCCTTGATTAACTCATACTGGTCATGGATTTTGATGGTCTCGCTTGGGTCCGGCTGATTCAGGACGGTCTCCGTTGCGGGGGCCGCCGGAGCGCCGGCAGAATCCTGGGCAGCCAGGGCCGCCGGCCCCTGGAGCATAGCGGCCGCCATGGCCAGCGCCAGGAAGCGGTGCAAAATACGTAGTTTCATGATGCGTTCTTCTCCTTTTCAGACTTGTGTACAACTATCAGGGTGTGATTCATGACGCCCTCTGGTCCCGCGCGGCCGGGACAGGGAGGAGGTGATGGCGTGGCGCGGGCAGACGGACTGGCACCGTCCGCAGCGGATACACTCCCGGGAGTTGATGTGCTCCAGCAGGGGCACGCCCATGGGGCAGCTGCGCTGGCACTGCCCGCAGCCCACGCACTTCCCCCTGTCTAAGTGTAGCCGGTAGAGGCTCAGGGGGTTGAACAGCCCGTAGAAAGCGCCCAGGGGGCACAGGTACTTGCAAAACGGCCGGCTGATGGCCGCCGCCGCTGCCAGCACGGCCAGCAGGACCCCCAGCTTCCACCGGAACAGCAGTCCCAGACAGGCGCGCAGGCTCCGGTTTTTCAGCAGCAGCGGAAGCGCGCCGCCCAAGGTGCCCGCCGGGCACACCCATTTGCAGAAGTAGGGGGGAGCCACCCCGAACCGGTTGGGGAGCAGCGCGGGCAAAAGGGCCACCAGAAGCAGCAGCGCCGCGTATTTCCCCCACCGCAGGACCCGGTCCGCCCCGGCAGGGACGCGGAGCTTGGGGACGGGGAGGCGGTGGAGCAGCTCCTGCACCAGCCCGAAGGGGCACAGAAAGCCGCAGAACAGCCGCCCGAACGCCAGCGCGAAGAGCATCAGCAGCCCCAGGACATAGAAGGAAACGCTGTGCCGGTTGCTGCCGGCGACCGCCTGGAACGAGCCGATGGGACAGGCCCCCAGCGCCCCGGGGCAGGAGTAGCAGTTCAGCACCGGCACACAGACAATCTTACTTTTTCCCGTAAAGATAGTTCCCTTTAGAAAGCCTGCGGCATAGCCGTTTGTCAGGGCGGCGGACAGCCCCTGGACAAACAGGCGCAGCCGCTCGTGGCGTGTTTGCCTCTCCTGTCCTGTCATCTATCCCACCCCGATGCACTCCAGACAGACGTTGGTGGCCTTGCGCAGCACAATCTGCGGCTCCCCGGACAGGATTCCGTAAATCAGGAAGCCGAGAGCGGCGGCGAATCCCGCCGCCCTCAGCAGCGCCAGCCGGGGAAACTGTAGTCCCGCTCTCATCCCACGCGCTCCCTCAGGCCAGAGCCAGCCGCGCGTCGATGGCGTCCAGACAGGCGGCCACCGTGTCGTCCTGGGGCAGGGCGCCGATGAGAATGTCACCCACCACGCGGCCGTCCCGGTCCACAAACAGGGTGGTGGGATAGCCCACTACCTCGTCCAGGCACTGGCTGCGCAGGCTCTCGTTGGCCACCAGGGTCTGGAAGGTGGCGCCACTCTCCTCCAGAATTTTCCCGGCCAGCTCCATCTCCTCCCCGGCGTCGCCGCAGATGGTAATCAGGTTGACGTTGTCGGGCAGCTGCTGGTATACCTCCTCCAGCACGGGCAGCTCCTCCACACAGACGCCGCACCAGGTGGTCCAGATGTTGACCATGGTCAGCTCATAGCCGGAGAAGATGCTCTGGTCCACATCCTTGCCGGTCATGTCCTGGGCCTGGAACTGGGTCAGGTTTCCCTGGAACTGGCTCTGCTCATCCAAGGGAGGAAAGACAATCAGCTGCTGCTTCAGCTCCTCCAGGCCGCCGGCCAGCTGCTGGAAGACGGCCTGGTCGTCCTGGGTAAACTCGCCGTCGGGCAGGGCGGTGTTGTAGGCCAGATAGTAGGACAGCCCGTTGGCCTGGGCCAGCAGGTCGGTTTTCTCATACCCCTCCGGGGCGGACTGGGTATCGTTGGCGGCGTACAGGCAGGCGAAGGGGAGGCTCTGCTCCATCAGCTGCTGATACCGCGCGGCCAGGTCCTCCTCGTCCAGCTTGGCCGAATTGGGGTCGGCGGTAAGCTCCGCCATCTCCTGGCGCACCTGCTCGGGGTAGAGGGCAATCAGGCACCGGCTGTCCGCCTGGAGTACGTTCAGGCACTCGTCGGGCAGGTCCTTCCAGCTGTCTGGCAGCAGGGCGGCATAGCCGAACTGCCTGGAGCAGGTCAGGACATTTTCCGCCTCCTGAGTCAAAGAGACCTGCCGCCCGGCGACGGTGGCCATGCTCTCCATGCTGAATTCCTGGTTGAGGGTAGGCTCGCCGCCGCTCTGGGCCTCCTGCTGCCCCGCTTTGGGGGTGCAGCTGGCCAGCAGGGCCCCGGCCAGGGCCAGGGCGGCGAGCATTGAGATATGCTTCTTCATGGTGCTCAAGTCCTTTCTGTGATGGAAATGATTCCTGGGGCGCCACTCCCGGTATTTCCGGCGGCTGCGCGTCTTGCCGGCCTGTCTCACCTCCCCGGCCCCCGCCGGAGCGCGTTTGCGCAGGTTTGGATACTTAAACCTGCTCTTTTCTCTTTACTATGGAAATCTGAATTTTTACCGCATGATTTCCTGAACAATTCTTATTTTTCGACCTGGAAAGTGGAGGGGAAGGCCCCCTCCGCCCCTTGACAAGGGCGCTGCCGTCATGGATAATAGAAACCAGCTGAGAAAAAGGAGCGATGCGCCCATGGTGAAAATCAACGAGAATTACCTGAAGCTGCCGGGCAGCTATCTGTTTTCCGAGGTGGCCCGGCGCATCAGCGCCTATACCGGCGCCCACCCCGAGGCCAAAATCATCAAGCTGTCCATCGGCGATGTGACCCGCCCCCTGGTCCCCGCCGTCACCCAGGCCATGCACAGGGCCGTGGATGAGATGGGGACCGCCGAGGGCTTTCACGGCTACGGCCCGGAGCAGGGCTACCCCTTCCTCCGGGAGGCCATCGCCCGCTTTGACTACGCGGAGCGGGGAGTGGACATTCAGCCCGAAGAGATTTTTGTCTCCGACGGGGCGAAGAGCGACTGCGGCAACATTGGAGACATCTTCGGCACGGACAACCGGGTGGCCGTCTGCGACCCGGTCTACCCCGTCTATGTGGATACCAACGCCATGGCTGGCCGGGCCGGGGAGTACAGCCAGCAGCAGGGCAGGTGGGACAGACTGCTCTATATTCCCTGCGTGGCGGAGAACGGCTTTTACCCCGCCCCGCCGGCGGAGCGGGCGGAGCTTATCTATCTGTGCTTCCCCAACAACCCCACCGGCGCCGTGGCCACCCGGGAGCAGCTGAAGGCGTGGGTGGACTACGCCAACGCCAACGGCAGCGTCATTTTGTTCGACTCCGCCTATGAGGCGTTTATTACCCGCCCGGACATCCCCCACAGCATCTTTGAAATTGAGGGGGCCCGGACCTGCGCCATTGAGTTTCGCTCCTTCTCCAAGACCGCCGGCTTTACCGGCACCCGCTGCGGCTACACCGTGGTGCCCATGGAGCTGGAGCGGGGCGGGGCGAGGCTGAACAGCCTGTGGAACCGCCGCCAGACCACCAAGTTCAACGGCGTGCCCTATGTGGTCCAGCGGGGCGCCGCGGCGGTCTACACCCCGGAGGGCCGCGCCCAGATTATGGAGAACATCGGCTACTACCGCCGCAACGCCCAGGTCATCCGGGAGGGGCTGGCCGGCACGGGGCTGGAGTGCTTCGGCGGGGTGGACGCCCCCTATATCTGGCTGCGGACGCCGGAGGGCATGGGCTCCTGGGAGTTTTTCGACTGGGTGCTGGACCGGGCCAACGTGGCCACCACGCCGGGCGCGGGGTTTGGCCCCAGCGGCGAGGGATATGTGCGCCTGACCGCCTTCGGCGGCGCGGAGGATACGCGCCAGGCCGTGGAGCGCATCCGCACTGCCCTCCAGGGCGGATAAGGGAAAACGAGCGCGGACGCCGCACTTGCGGCGCCCGCGTTTTTTTGTTATAATTTTTTTGTTATATGGGAAGGAGGGCGCCCCCTGTGTTCATCAGAAATCCAGAATATTTCATCACCATCGTCAAGGAGCGCAGCATCTCCCGGGCGGCGGAAAAGCTCTACCTGTCCCAGCCATATCTGAGCCAGTATCTGGCCAAGCTGGAGGGGACTCTGGGGGTGACCCTGCTGGACCGCTCCCACACCCCCCTGAAGCTGACTGGGGCGGGGGAGCTGTTTTACGCCTATTTGGACCGGCAGGACTATCTGGACCGCCAGCTGGTCAGCGACCTGCGGGACCTGCGGGATAAGAAGCGCCCGGAGCTCCACATCGGCGTGTCCCCCTGGCGGGGGTCGGTGCTGCTGCCAGAGATTCTCCCGCCCTTCACCCGGCACTACCCCGATGTACAGGTGATTCTCCACGAGGCCCCGGTCCCCAATTTAGGGGAGCTGGCCGCCGCCAGCGTCATCGACTTCTGCTTCATGCAGGTGCCGGAGGACCTGGAGGAGCTGAGCTATGAGATGGTGATGGAGGAGCGGGTCTTTTTGGTGGGCCGCCGGGACCATCCCCTGCTCCGGGGGCTGGACAGCCGCTATGACGACCCCAGGCCCTTTCCGGATTTGCGGCTGCTGGAGCGGGAGCGGCTGATTATGCTGCCCCCGGACTGGCGCCTGGCCAAGCTGCTGCAAAACACCTTCTCGGTCCACAGCGTGGAGCCGCAGAATATCCTGATTACCACCAACAACACCACGGCCATCAATCTGGCCGCGGAGCGGATGGGCTTTGCCTTTCTCCAGGAGAGCGGCCTGTCCCGCACCCCCTACCTGGACCGGCTGGCCTGCTTCACCCTGGGGCAGCCCCCGCTGACCTGCTCCATGGCGGTGGTCTATAAGAAAAAGGGCTTTCTCTCTCCCGCGGCCCGGACCTTTATCCGCCTGACCCGGGAGTATTACCGCCGCTTTGACCGGGGGGACCGCTGAGCGCCCGGGGTGAAAATTGCACGGCGCCCTTGACACAGTGGGGAGAGGGTGGTAGTATACTGTATTGTAGCGCAGAGAACGGAAAAGTAGCGTCCCACCCAAAGGACAGAGAGGGCCCTTCACCGGCTGAAAGGGGGCCTGCGGCGGAGGATGTGAAGTGCGTCCGGGAGCGCGGCGGGTAATGCCGCCCGGTCTGGCCCCGATACCGGCCCAAGAGTGAGAAATGAGAGTGGAACCGCGACCTGTCGCCTCTTATGCCCCTGTGGGCGTGAGAGGCGTTTTGCGTTTGGGAAAGGGGGGCAGGGCCCGTGTTCAAATACCTCAATGAGACGCTGGAGGCCTATCAGCGCCGGGACCCGGCCGCCAGGAGCAAGCTGGAGATTTTGCTGCTCTACCAGGGGGTGCACGCCACCTTGTATCACCGCCTGGCCCACTGGCTGTACGGACACCAGTGGAAATTCCTGGCCCGGTGGGTGTCCCAGTGGAGCCGGTTCTGGACGGGCATCGAGATTCACCCCGGGGCCCGAATTGGCCGCCGGTTTGTCATCGACCACGGCATGGGAATCGTCATCGGCGAGACCGCCGAGGTGGGGGACGACTGCCTGCTCTACCACGGGGTCACCCTGGGGGGGACCGGCAAGGACCAGGGCAAACGCCACCCCACCATCGGCAACAATGTGCTCATTGGCTGCGGGGCAAAGATTTTAGGCCCCTTTAAGGTGGGAGATGGGGCCCGAATCGCCGCCAATTCCGTGGTGCTCACCGAGGTGCCGGAAAACGCCACCGCCGTGGGAATCCCGGCCCAGATTGTCCGCATCGCCGGACAGGCGACCCACTATGCCGACGAGGTGGACCAGACCAGCGTGGAAAATCCCGTGCTGGAGCAAATCGAGGCCCTGTCCTCCCGGCTGGAGTTTGTGGAAAAGCTGCTGGATGAGCAGTATCTGGCCGGCAGGCTGGAGCGAAACAAGCGGGCGGACGCCGGCTGAGCGGGGCTGGGTCCGGAGACAGGGAGACCGTTAAATTCAGAAAGAGGAGAAGCGCCATGTATCTTTACAATTCCGCCACCCATAAAAAAGAGGAATTCCAGACCCATACCCCCGGCCACGTGGAGATGTACACCTGCGGACCCACGGTATACCACTTTGCCCACATCGGCAACCTGCGCTCCTACATCATGGAGGATGTGCTGGAGAAATTCCTGCGCTATGTGGGCTATGACGTCAACCGGGTGATGAATATCACCGACGTGGGGCACCTGGCCAGCGACGCCGACACCGGCGAGGATAAGATGCTCAAGGGGGCCAAGCGGGAGCACAAGTCCGTCATGGAGATCGCCAGGTTTTACACCGACGCCTTTTTCGAGGACTGCCGGAAGCTCAACATCCGCCGCCCCGCCACCGTCCAGCCCGCCACCGGCTGCATCGGCGAGTATATCAAGATTATCACCGGCCTGCTGGACAAGGGCTATGCC
>CASECK010000187.1 GCA_949286295.1 uncultured bacterium
TCCATCCTCTGATTTTCACCGCGAAGGAGGCTGACCCCATGAGACGCGTGACCAAACGCCGCGGTTCCACCTATCTGCTGGTCATCGTGGCCTTTGTGTTCATCTCGCTGTTCTCCGGTCTCATGCTGTCCAACCTCAGCCAGACCATTTTTCAGCTGAACACCTACGGCCTGCAGATGCAGTGCTACTACCTCACCCGCCAGGCGGCGGACGCCACCGTGGCCGTCCTGCTGGACAACAACAACCAGCTGCTGAACAGCTTAAATGGCAGCGGCGGTATGACGGACCTGATGACCCATACCGACGGCAACGGCGCGGTGCTGGGCACCAGCACCATCACCCTGACAAAAGAGTACCACGACTATTACAACGAGAACAAAGAGTGGGCGGTGGCCACCATTCGGACGACTATCCAGGACCCCCGGGCCCCCCGGGCCGGACAGGATTTTACCTATACCGGCTCGGTGTCGATTCTGATTGATAACCCGCTGATTCGCCTCTATAACATAGACCTTGACACCCTATAAGACCCGGGGCGGCGGGCCTCCCGCCGCCGGTACAGGAGGGAACTGTGATGACCAACCGAAGCAACCGCCCCCGCGGCCTGCGCCGCGGCTTTACAATGGTGGAACTGGCCGTGGCCATGGTGCTGGCGGCCTTTCTGATGTTTCTGGCGGCGGCCATGATTAATCTGGCCGCCGTTGGCGCCGCCGGGGGGGACGTGCGCACCACCCTGGCCCGGGAGGACGCCGCCTTCGCCGCCAAGCTCAACGACACCATCCAGAAGTCCACCGTGGCCTTCACCGTGCCGGAGCAGTCCTTCACCGTGGAGAAGCTGGACCAGGGCTGGAACTATCTGGGCCTGATGGACAACGTGAAAATCCCCGCCTTTGTCAGCCTCACCGGCGAGGAGATTCCCTCCGCCCAGGCCCTGGTCTATATCGAGTATCTGGGCACCACAAAGCCGGCAGGGGCCACCCCCAGCGACTGCAACCTGCTGCAGAACAAAGACGGCTACTTCTATCAGAAGGTGCTGGGCCACGCCTTTACCGACACCGCCGGCCTGACCCACACCTACTCCCTGACCTTCGAGCCCACCAACTCCATCAACGCCGCCAGCCAGAGCATCATCTATAACCTCACCTCCACCATCACCAACGCCAGCGGCCAGGTGGTGGGGGCTGGCGACGTCTCCGGGCTGGAGATTGACACCATGCTCAACAACCTCAACGCCATCCAGGTGGTCTACCGGGGCAGCGCCTCCAACCCGGCGGTGGCGCTGGCCTTCCGGCCCTTCATGCCGGTCAGCGACTCCAGCCACATCGTCTCCAGCCAGCCCAAGGGCACCGTGGTGCTGGTGATGGACTACTCCAGCAGTATGCACAATATGCTTGGCAACAAAAGCCGGTTCAACGCCCTGCGGGATGCCGTTATGGACCTGTATGCCGACCTGGCGGTGAACGACCAGGTCACCGTCATCCCCATCCCCTTCGCCCAGCTTGCCTACGATGCAAAGGGCGTGAATATCCCGGCGCAAAAATGGTACACCCCCGCCAATGAGCTCAGCCAGCTGAACTGGCTCATTATGGGGGACGCCAATTCCCTCCCCTTCTGGTATCCCGAAGGGAGCGAGACCAACATGGGCGATGGCCTGCGGGCGGCCCGGGTGGTGACCCAGCAGTACAAGAGCACCCTCCCGGACGGGGACCTGGGCGAGCTGTTCCTCATCGTGGTGTCCGACGGCACCAACTCCACCCGCACCATCAGCTGGCAGACGGACGACCCCTATTACGGCGACACCCTCTTTGTGCAGTACAGCGACGGCACCGGCAAGAACAACACCGAATGGTATCCCACCTTTGGGACCAACAACCCCAGGCAGCCCCGGGAGTATATGAAGGAAAACGCCAAGCGGTTTGCCAATCAGTTTAATCCCACCACCTTCCTGCTGGACGTCAGCGGCGGCGAGCTGCGGGCGGAGGACAAGCAGGCCATGACCGAGGCCTTCGGCAACCTCTCCATCATCGACGTGGACAACCTGACCCAGTTTGAGGAGGCCTTTGAAGAGATTACCCTGGGCATCGAGTCGGTCCTCTGGGCCTTCGAGGGGCCGGAGCTGTGACCCAGAGAGGAGGAAACCGGATGAAGCTGCGCATCCGCCGGGGCATCACCCTCATGGAGGTCATCATTGCCTTTGTACTGCTGTCCTTTATCGGAGTCATGGTGGTCACGGCCATCACCTCGTCGTACACCATGTCCGCCCAGCTCAACAGCCTGACCGCCACCTACTACGGCGCCCAGAACGTGGCCGAGCGGGAGTGGGAGCAGCTCTCCTCCGCGGTCAAGACCAAGTACCGGCTCACCGACGAGATTACCAACACCCCCGCCGGGAATTTGGACCCCACCCTCCACGACCGGCTCAACGAGGTCAACGCCCAGCTGCGCCCCTACCCCGTGGAGCGGGTCACCCTGTTCGGCAAGAGCGTGGAGCTGTATAAGTTCACCACCAACTACCAGTCCCCCAGCAACCAGACCCTCACCCTCCACGCCGGGGTGGTCAACGCCAAGACCCTGGACCGGCCGGTGCCCATCATCGACTCGGTGACCATCAACAAAGAGGGCTCCGGGGCCACCAACGACCTGTTCCACAGCGCGGGCCAGTCGGTGACGGTGTCCAGCGTGCGCTACAACGAAAAGAACAAGGACCAGAGATACCGGGAGATGTACCAGTGGTACATCAGCACCGAGGGGTACCACACCGCCACCTATGCCGACGGCCACCACGTGGAGGACGAGGAGCAGTACGGCGGGACCCTCTACTCCCTCTATCCCCAGAACTTCACCCCCCTGATTGGCGAGACCGGGTCCAAGATTCAAATCAAAGAGGAGGACTATGGCCAGATGCTGGTGTGCGTGGTCACCCCCCTGGGCAAGACCGGCGCCATGGGCGAGTCGGTGGTCAGCAACTACATCTACCTCAGCGGCCTGCCCAAGCTCTCCGGCGGGTCCACCTACCTGATGGTTATCGACCCGTCCATGGAGACTTACGCCTATGACCCCTCCGGGAGCAGGCGCTCCCCCAGCAACATTCCCAGCCGCCTGGGCGGCGGCTGGATGGGGCAGAGCAGCAGCAGCAAGCTCCCCACCATCAGCCTGCGGGGAGAGGCCACCGACTCGGACCTGTCCCAGTCGGTCAACGGCAAGGGCGTCTATTCCCGCTATATCTCCTTCTCGGGCAGCACCTCTTTGCAGACCGGCGGCTATGCCCAGCTCAACCAGCCGGCCACCGTCTTCCTGGTGGCCAAGAACCGCGCCAACCGGGACGTGGACTTCCTCACCCCTTTCACCGTGAGCGGTGGCGGCACCTGGACGCAGCCCATCGGCTTTGTCACCAACTATCAGTGCTCCCCCAACCGCGGGAACACCGACACCGGCTGGCAGCTCATCCAGGCCCAGCTGCAATACGACACCATCGGCTTTAAGCTTGGCGAGGCCACCGTGGACGTGGCCGAGATGGTGGTCGTGGGCGGCGACCCCCGCAGGGAGGACCAGGAGAAGGTCTGGGACTATCTGGCGGAGAAGTACAACATTCAGTAAACCGTATCGTGTAAACAAGGAGTGGAAAGCATGGGGAAACAAGGCAAGGGAGCGCTGGGCAAGATAGGCTCTATCAAGCTCCCCCTTTTGCCGCAGCGAAACAGGGACCTGAGCGCCCGCCTGAAGGGCAAGCTCTGTTTTGCCTTTGATTTTGGAGAATACGCCACCAAAGTGGTGGTGGGCAAGACCGGCAAGGACGCCGCGGAGGTCCGCCAGATGCTTCTGGTGGAAAACGGCGAGCGGAAGGCCAAATTGGACAGCGGCAACCTGAAGGAGTGGAAGGCCAACCTCAGCCGGGCCTTCACCCAGAACAACCTCAACCCCTCGGGGCAGATGGGGCTGTGCATGGTGAACAGCCGCAACTACATCAGCCGCCTGATTGAGATTCCCTTCGCCGACGACCATGACCGGCAGGGCCTGGTGGCCTATGAGATGAGCCAGAGCCTCTCTCTGGACATCGACGCCCACCTGTTCCAGCACAAGGTGATGCGCACCTATGACAAAGACGGCGTCAAGATGTGCACCGTGTGGGCCGCCGCCGTCCCCAAGCAGCTGTGCGAGCTGTACTATCAGCTGCTGGAGAGCCTCAAGCTCCAGCCGGCCGTCATGGACGTGTCCGCCAACGGGATGGAGCGGCTGTTCGCCGCCGACCAGACCCTCCACGCCGCGGCCTCCCAGTCCACCGTCGCCACCGTGGACTATGGAATGCGGGGCACCGAGGTCAACATCTTCGACCAGGGCCGCTATGTGCTGGGCTCCTTCATCGAGCGGGGCGACGGAAAGCTGGTGGCTGCGGCCAAAAACGCCCTGGGCGCCCAGATTTCCGACATCCACAACGGCAACCGGCTGATTATTCCCCCCCAGAAGGTCTATGAGATTATGTCCAAGTCGGGCCAGTCCGAGATGGCGCAGCTGTTCGTCACCACGGTGGAGGAGTGGCTGTCCGACATCAACGAGGCGGTGAAGCGGTATAACGTGACCTATCCGTCCAAACCCATCGCCCAGCTGCTGCTGTACGGCGGCAGTCCCCAGCTGGTGTGGCTGAGAGCCTATCTGGAGAAGTACCTGCGCATCCCCACGTCCATCGTGCAGGCCTCGGACCGCTTTCAGCTCTCCGGCAAAATCGATTCGGCGGGTAAACCGGTGGCGCAGTTTCTCAACGCGCTGAATCTGCTGCTGATTCGATAAGACAGAGAGGTAGTGTGGGCAAGGATGAACTATTTTAACTTTTTTTCCCAGTACAGTGGAAAGCGAAGCTCGCCCATCGGCGACAAAAAGACCCTTCTGATCATCGGCCTGGCCGCGGTCGCCCTGTGCGCCGGGTCCTATGGCTTTACCCTGTTCCGCTGCGCCAGCTATCAGGCCCAGCTTGATTATCTGGAGAAAATCAAGAACGACGAGGGCTTTCTCTCCCAGCACTCGGTGGCCACCAGGGTCTCGGAGCAGATTGGGGGCGCGGACCAGGAGCTGGCCTTTATGCAGCTGCTGGAGGCCTACACCGGCGCGGTCTCTACGCTGGACCCTGAGCTGGCCGACCTGATTGACGCCTCTACCGCCGGTCTGGCCACCTTCAGCTCCATCACGCTGTCGGGGCTGGAGCTGGAGCTGACCGGTTACGCGGCCGACCTGGCCAGCGTTAGCGCGGTGGAGCGCAATTTCCGCGGCTCGGAGCGGTTCTCCTCCGTGCTGATGAGCCTGATGGAACGCGACACGGAGGCCAATGGCATGGTGTATTTCACCTGCCTGCTGCAACTGAAGGGGGAGGAGGCGGTTGGCAATGAATAAGAAAAAAAGCCGGGAGCTTTATATCCTCGCCGTCCTGCTGGTGATTTTCGCGGCCTATGGGTTTTACTCCCTGCTGCTCTCCCCCAAGCTGGCCCAGGCCCAGGAGCTGAAGGACATGGTCCAGGCGGAGGACGCCATTGTGCGCAATATGTATACCGCGGTGATGCAGTATACCGCCGACGCCGCCACCCTCCAGGAGAAGCAGGCCCAGACCATGGACATCGCCGGGGGCTTCTACGTCCGGGAGAACCAGGAGACCTATCTGGACGATTTGCGTCAGATTATGAACGCCAGCGGCGTCAGCTACGTGGAAATCACCGCCGAGCAGCCCAGCGAGCCGGTCCTGGTGGACGACACCGGCGCCTATGGGTATGTCAGCCCCTATCAGCCCTACTTAGCTGACACGGCCACCACCGACGGCGCCACCTCCTCCTCGGAGATTTTGCAGGCGCTGGAGGAGCGCCGCGGAGAGATGCCCGTTGTCGACCAGATGCAGATTAGCTTCACGGCCACCGGGAGCTACTCCGCCTTCCGCAACCTGATTGGGCAGCTGGAGCTCTGGGGGAAGCACATCCTGTGCAGCGGGATGGAGATGACCGTCACCTCCGACACCCCCACCGCCATGGGGGCGGACCCCCAGGTGGAGGCCACCCTGACCCTGCAATTCCTGCGGCTGGTCGACCTGGACTGCCTGAACCAGGAGCAGTTCCCGGAGCTGCCGGAGGGCTTTGTCATGCCAGAGCAATTTGTGACGGGCGACTATCAGAACGCCTTTTTCCTGTTTCTGAAGTGATGTCCGATACCTTGAACGGAAAGGAGCGCGCGCTGTGCCGGTCCCTATCAATTTCATCGCCCTTGTCCTGATTTATTTCCTGCTGGTCTACCTGACGGCCATCCGCAGAGGCGGCCAGCCGGTCCTCCCGTGGATTTTTCTCATCCTGCTGCAATCGGCGTCGCTGTACTACTTTGACTTTATCTACGCGCAGGTGCAGAAACTCCAATTTTTGGCGCAGCTGCCGCCGGTGGCCCGCCGGGGCGTGGCCGTGTTTGTTTTGGTGGCGCTGAACGTCCTGGCCATCGCCCTGTGCAATCTGCTCACGGTGCCGAAAAAGAAGGCGGCGCCGCGAGCGCCGGCCCGGGCCTCCAAGGGCCGTTCCCCCGCTCCCGCTCCTGCTCCGGCCCCTGCTCCCGCTCCAGAGCCGGAACCGGCTCCCGCTCCTGAGCCCGAGCCGGAGCCGGAGCCAGAACCCGCACCCGAGCCTGAACCTGAGCCGGAGCCGGAGCCAGAGCCCGTGCCTGAACCTGAACCCGAACCTGAGCCCGAGCCGGTCACGGACCCGCAGCCCGATTCCCCGGCGGAGGAGCCGGAAGAGGACTGGCTGTCCAACCTCGCTTTGGAGGAGCTGTCTCTCCAGCCCGCTCCCCAGCCGGAGCCGCCCGCTCCCCAGCCCGATCCCCCCCCGGAGGAGCCGGAAGAGGACTGGCAGCCCGACCTCTCCCCGGAGCAGCCGGCTTCCCAGCCGGAAGAGCCGGAAGAACCGGAAGCGCTGGAGGAGGCGGAGGAAGACTGGATGCCCGACCCCTCCCTGGAGGACCTGGGCCCGAAGCCCGCGGACTTCAATGTGGACGACGAGGGTATCTTTGAGACCATCTCCGCCCTCGTAGAGGGCGGCCACCAGGAGGCCGCGATGAAATACCTGCGCATGGTCATCTTCTTTGGGAAAAACGAGCTTCTCATCGACAAGGCCAAGCAGATGTTAGATACCTTACAAAATACAGAAACAGAAAAGGAGTGATAATCTGTGAAAACCCCTGAAACTACCTTCGTCTTCCAGCAGCAGTCCCTGCACGTCCCCGTTGTCAACACAAAAGACGGCGCGACCTTGGGCGAGTCCTCCATCGCGATTTTCCGGAAGGACGACCTGTCCATGGCGTATCTGGTCGTCAATGTGCCAGAGGGGGACTCCCAGATGCTGGTCCGGTTCCAGGAGATTGAATCGGTCAACGCGTACTGCATCCTGGTCACGCTGGACGGCGACGAGCCCACGCAGCAGGGCCCCCTCTCTCCGGAGGAGTATGTGCAGCTGCTTGGGCAGACCGTGCCCGCCATTCGGAGCGCCGCTCCCATCGAGCAGGTAATTCTGGACTCGCAGACCGGGGCCCTGATTGCCGCCAAGGCCGGCGGGGAGACGCTGTCCGTGCAGCAGCTGCTCTCCGGCCACGCCCGGACGGAGGCGGACCCTCCCCAGGCGGAGCCGGCGGCCCCGGCGGCCCAGCCGCCTCAGGCGGAGCCCTGGGCGGCGGCCCTGTCCCAGCAGATGTCCATCATGTCCACCTCCATTCTCCGCTTGGAGGAGCTTTTAAACCATCAGGCTTCCGCCCCCGCGGCGGCGGAAGCTCTGTCCCAGGAGGAGGGGCAGCCCCTTTCCGCTCCCCAGCCCAGCGCCCCCCTCTCTCAGGGCGCCGGCCCGGATGCGGCGGGCAGCGCCCTGGGCTTCCCCCTGAGCGCTCCCAGTCCCGCCACCCCCGCCCC
>CASECK010000188.1 GCA_949286295.1 uncultured bacterium
TACTGTTTCCAAAAATTTCTATCCGCTTTCCCAGAATGCTCAGGGACCACCGCTGTTTCTCCTCCCCGGTGTACTCCTTCACGCTGGCCGTCAGCGGTATCGTCCCCGTCAGGTTCCTCCAGGTCCTGGCCCACACCCGCCCCCGGGCGTGGGTCTGATAGTACCGGACCGGCTGGTCGCTGTAGATGGGCGGCTCCATGGTGACGGTACCGGAGATGAGCACGTCCCCCGCCGCCACCGTGTCCCCCGTCCGCACCTTTTCATCTCCCAGCTCCGGCTCCACCCGCAGAATGATGCCATCCGTCTCGGCCACAATGTCGGTATTCGTCTTCTCGTCCACCCGCTCAGGGGCTTTCACCGCCTCCCGGACGATGACCTCCAGCCGCGTGCCGTGGAGATTGATGGCCATCCAGGACAGGCCGTCCAGCTTCAGCAGCGCTTCCTCGGCCAGCTGCCCGCGGTCCAGCGAGGGGCCGTACACCCCCGGACGGACCCCCAGCTGCCTCAACTGGCTGAGAATGACGGCGGTGGGCACCGTCTCATTGCCCGTGACCTGGATGGTGAGCACAAACCGGGAGAGAACCCCCACCGCGCCCAGGGCCAGCGCCAGCCCCAGCAAAAAGGCGTACCGGGTGCGGAACCGCGCCAGAAAATCCGGCAGGCCGCGGCTGTCCTCCACAGCCGCCTCACAGCCGGCCCGGCGGGCCAGCGCCAACGCCCTGCCCAGACAGCGCCGGCGCACCGTCAGGCGTATGGCCGTCTGACCGGGCCACTCCAGCGCCCAGAAATCGACCTGCTCCTGGGCGCACAGGTTGAGAAACCGCTCGGGAAACGGGCCGTTGACGCGCAGGAGGACCATGCCCCGCAAAAAATTCATCAGCCGCTTCATATCTTCCCTCCCTACGTCAGGGCGATCAGCTGGATTTTGCCGGTAATCAACAGCTCCAGCCCGGTCATGGCCCGCAGCTTCAGCTCCTGGCCGGTAATGCGGATGAGAAACGCGCCCCCGCTGACATGAATCTCCTCCGTCCCATAGGCCAGGATTCCCCTGTGGTTCTCCACCCGGAGCTCCTTGTCCCCCACCAGCTCCAGCCTGGGCAGTCCGGCCACGGCGTCGGCGGGCAGGTCAAAGGCCTCCGCCGTCCGCTCCAGAAGGCCGGGCCGTCTGTCTCTGCGCTGCATAAAAAATCACCTCTCCCCCATTTGTATGAGGGGGAGAGGGGAAACTTGTGTCTGTTTTGGCGTCCGAAGGGACTTGTTTCCACGCGGGTCCTTCTGTCAAAAGTGCATCTCGTAATAGTACCAGCCCGGGGCCAGCCGCTCCACATAGCAGCGGTTATCCCCCCGCTCTTCCTTCCAGAGCCAGCCGTCCCCCCACGGGACGGCCCCCGCCATATCCAGGCCCTGGAAGCCCACGGGGCTGCCGTCCGGCGCATAGGCAACGCCCCAGTAGGCGGTGGACGGGCCAAGGCCCCAGCCTCCATACTCAAAGCAGACCGTCTCTCCATAGACCTCCGCCCCTGTCCAGCCGGCCGGAGGCTCCGCCTCTTTGCCGGCGAGCAGGGCCTGAGCCGTCTGGGCGAGCTGAGACAGGTTCGCCTGAAAGCGGGCCTCCACCCGGGCCTGGCGGTCCTGTCCGGCTCCCAGCCAAAGGCCCGCCCCCAGCAGCAGGATGCACAGCGCCCCGGCCGCCCCGGCAAGTCGTTTCTTCATCTCCCCACCTCCCAATGTCCCAGGGACCTCCTGCTATCCACGCTCTGCCCGGCTGCCTTTGAGCCGGCTCCATGGGGCAGTTCCCGTCGCCACACCGGCCACGGAGGCTCAGGTGTCCATCTCATAGAAGTAGAGGGTGTCTGTGCCCGTGTCATAGAGGGCCAGGGTGAAATTGAGGGAGGCGCGGCCCAGAAGGTCCGTCTCCCCCGCCTGCGCGTGCCGGTCGATGAGCCGGTAGTAGCCCTCCTGAATTTCCGGCACAAGGGGGTCCCCCTCCCCGCCGGTGAGGTAAGGGCCGGTCTGGAACACCGCGATTTCACCCTCCCCGCTCCCGCTCTTCTCCGTTACCCCATACGTCAGGGCTTGGGTCACCCTGTCAAGGGGAAAGGCTTTCCACCGGTTGTCCTTCTTGATTTGCTCCAGCACCCCGCCGCCGGGGCAGCTCAGCTCCACAAAGGAGATTCCGTCCCCGTGGAAGCCTCTGTTGAAGCCTCTGTGGTCATCCGAGGAGGACATAACCTCACATCCGGAGACGTCCAGCTCCAGCGCTTTGCATATCTCCTCCCCTGGGCTTTGAGCGCCTGCGCCGCAGGCAGACAGAAGCAGGGCCAGGGCGGCTGTCATACAAAGAGCGATTTGGTTTTTCATCTCGCATCCTCCTCATCGGGCACAAACTCCAGGATATCCCCCGGCTGGCAGCCCAGGGCCTTGCAGATTGCCTCCAGGGTGGAGAAGCGTACCGCCCGGGCCTTGTTGTTTTTCAAAACGGACAAATTTGCCATGGTGATATCCACCCTCTGGGCCAACTCCCCCAGGGACATCTTCCGCCTGGCCATCATCACATCCAGATTTACCACAATCGCCATACCGCCGCCCCCTCAAATGGTCAGGTCCTGGTCCTCTTTCAGCTGCGCCGCCTGCCCGAACAGGGCGGACATGACCTGGAACAGCAGCCCGCCCATAAAGAACGCGGGGATAAACAGGGCGTTATAGGTGAACAGGGGGAAGGGACTTCCCGCGGCCCACAGCCAGACTATCAGCCGCACCAGCGCCAGGGCGGAGATAATCCAGCAGCACACCGCCGCCCGCCCCAGGTTTTTTGCGTTGGCTCGCTGGAAGGGGTTCCCCTGCAACACGGTGTCCAGGACCCGCTTGGCCTGCCACAAGATGACGGCGGTGCAAGTCCCGCACAGCCAGAAAAAGACGGTGAGCAGGGCCACGGCGCTCTCCCCGCTCCTGGTAACCACCCACACCGCCACCAGGGCGTTGCCGAAAAACAGCGGCAGAGCGGCGGAGTCTATCTCCCCGCGGCCCAGCTGGTCCAGGGCCGCCGAAAAGACGGCGCTGACCATCTCCGGCCCACCCTCCATCAGCAGCGCGGACAGCCCCGGCACCAGAGGCATCACCAACAGATTGAGAAAAAACACCGCGAGCACCAGCACCCGCAGCACCCGGGCCAACCGCTGAACAGCAGTCTGGTTCATGGGAAATTCCCCCTTTCGTTGACGCTATCCTATCACCGTTTATATTGTTTGTCAATCTATTTTTATTGTTTTTCGATAAATTCAAGATGAGAAGACGGCGGGGCCAGCCCGCCGTCCTCTTTAATTTCCAGTTGAATGGGTCACTCCTTCTCCCCCGCCGCGCCATTTTTCAGGAAATAGCCGCACCAGGGCCGCAGGGTGCAGCTTTGGCACTGGGGTCGCCGGGCCACACACACCGCCCGGCCGTGGAGCACCATCCGGTGGCAGAAGTCGTTGGACTCCTCCGGGGGGAGAATCTCCCGCAGCTGGGCCTCCACTTTGGCCGGGTCCTTGGTG
>CASECK010000189.1 GCA_949286295.1 uncultured bacterium
ATTTTGTGTATAGCCTTATTTTTGCTTAATATTCCCGCACAATCTGTTGTATTTGTAGGAGTAGTCGTTGGAATTATTTTTCTCATTTGGGGATTTTACAAAACAGAAACAGGGATAACAAGTAAATTTGCAAGCAAAAAAATTTAAGCTATCAGTTGGCTTTCCGTTGTAGGGTAAACTTGACCCCAAACTTTCAAAACTAAATACCAGCCGCCTATCGGCGCGGCCAGCGAAAGCAGTAAGTCTGAAAAAGATTTGCTGCTTTTTTTGTTGCCCGGCTCCGTTCCCGGCCATTTTACCCTGTTCAGATTGTAGTAATAAGTGAGAGGAAAATTTTTCTGCCCCGGCGTTTGGCATACTGGGGCCTATCAAAGTCTTTTCCGGACCGCTTGTCCACATAAATGTTGTGCGCTGGAACAGACAGCTCCCCCAGGGCGATAAGCTGCCGGTCCTCCTTCTGGTCCTTGCTGCTGACGCGGATATATCCGTAAGTAGCCGCAGCGATGAATCTCCCCTCCTTTTCCGTTGCTCAGAAGCCATCCTCTACATTTTATCACTCTCCCCAAATGCCGCTGCTCTTGCTATCCCGAACCGCTCCCCCACAAGTCAACAAAAAACCGCCGTATCCAGCAAACCATGCTGAATACGGCGGTCTTTTTTTGCTGCCAATTCTGACGAAGGGGAACTTGTCCTGCTGCCTCTCTCACACGCGCCCGTCTCGGACGGCTCCCCCCTGTCCGCTCAGTTGGCCTGGGGCAGGGTGACGGTGGCCTTGAACAGGTCCCCGTCCACCGACAGCTCAAACACGCCGCCCTGCAGCTCGGTGAGGCTCCGGGCGATGGACAGCCCCAGGCCGGAGCCCTCGGTGCTCCGGGACTCCTCTCCCCGGACGAAGCGCTCCATCAGCCGCTCCGGCGGGATGTTCAGCGCCTCCCGGGAGATGTTTTTCACCGACAGCGACACCTGTCCCTTCCCCCGCTTCAAATCCAGGTAGATTCGGGTGCCCTCCATGGCGTACTTGGCGCAGTTGGACAGCAGGTTGTCCATCACCCGCCACAGGTGGCGGCCGTCGGCGTACACCCAGGTCTCCCCCTCGGGCAGGCCGGTGACCAGGGTCAGATTTCTGTCCCGCAGCTTCTCCTCCCACTCCCCCAGGGCCTGGTCCACCAGCTGGGCCATGCCGATTCGCTCCCGGTTGACCGACAGCACCCCCGTGGAGGCCTTGCTGGCCGCCACCAGGTCCTCGGTGTGCTTTTTAAGCCGCTGGGACTTCCGGTCCAGCACCACGATATACTCCCGTGCCTTGGCGTCGGTCTGCTGGGTGGACTTCAACAAGGTCACATAATTGATGATGGAGGTGAGAGGCGTTTTGAGGTCGTGGGAGACGTTGGTAATCAGCTCGGCCTTGAAGCGCTCGCTTTTCATCTTCTCGTCCACCGCGCCGGCCAGACCCACGGAGATGTTGTTCAGGTCCTCGGCCTGCAGGCGCAAGTCGTGGGGCAGGCGGGCGGTGTCAATCTGGTGGTCCAGGGCGCCGGAGGCGATGATTCTCGCCCCCCGCCGCAGCCGGCTGCACCCCAGCGCCCACCAGGACAAATAGACCATGGCCGCCAGGTTGAACAGCAGCCACAGGGCCATAAACAAGCCGCTGTACCAGGCGTTGAGCAGCAGAAAGGCGCTGCAAAGCGCGTAGGCCGCGAAGGAGAGCACCGCCTTCCAGGTCAGAGGCAGGCCCAGAAGGAAATCATGGATGGTCCTGACCATCCATGTGGCCACCCTGACCAGCAGGGTGGTGCGGCCCAGGGCCCCGGCCTTGACCCGTACCGCCAGGGTACGCAGGGTCAGCGCGACAGCCGCAGCCATCCCCGCCGCCGCCCCACAGAACAGGGCGGTGTAGAGGTTGACGGCCACCTGGTCCAGGGAGCTGTCCGCTCCCTCGCCCGACCACAGCCAAATCAGGTTCTCCCCGCTCTGGACGGCCACGACAGCCAGCCCCACCCAGGCGGCGGCCATGGCCAGGAGGTACACGTCAAAGAAAATTTTCTCCTGCCAGGTGATCGCGGCGCCCTGGACTCCCCTCCTATGGCCCCCCGTCCACAAAAGCGCCGCCATACACAGGCCCGCCAGGGACAAAAAGACCACCAGGCCCGTCACATTGCTTTCAAAGTTGGCCCGCTCCCCGGCATAGTCGGTCAACAGGGCGTAAAATCCGTCCTGGACGGTATCGCTCATCTCCCGGGCCACGCCGCACTCCACCACCAGGCCGGTGGACCCGCCAGGCGTTTCTTCGGAGGCAGCCTCCTCCCACAGCTGGGCGCCGCTGTCCTCCACCCAGTACTCCCCCAGGCCGAAGCTGGCGTAGTAGACGCCGTCCACCGTCTGCTCCATCTCCTGGCCGGGGGCCAGATTGCCCCCTAAGGTCCACAGCCCGTCGGCGGTGCGCACCTGGAAGCGGAACCAGGTCTGTTCCGGGTCCAGCAGGGCGGCGAGGGAGGCAATGCTCTGCTCATATTGCCGGCTCTGCACATAGCTCAGCGCCTCATCCGGCCAAATCCCGCCATCCGCCTCCCCCTGGGACTCCCGCAGTTCCACCCAGTGGGACCACTGCTCCCCATCGGTATACTCCCCCAGAGGAAGCCGCCCCAGCGCCAGGGAGTCGGCCATGAGCGAGGCCACCGCCGCCTCCCGCTCCCGGAGCAGGTTTTGAAAGCGGAACGTCTCCTGCCAGCTGTCCGCCCCCTGGCAGAGCAGCCCCCGGAGCACGAAGGTCCCGAACAGCCCGCCCAGACAGGCGAAGGCCAGCAGCAGCAGGGCGGCGGTCCCCTTGAACCAGGGGCTGTCCTGAAGGCGCCTCACTTGCTTCCCCCCCTTTCCATCTTATAGCCCAGGCCCCAGACCACCTTCAGGTACCTGGGCTCTGCGGGGTTAATCTCAATCTTCTCCCGCAGGTGGCGGATGTGGACGGCCACCGTGTTCTCCGAGCCCAGGGCCGGGTCGTTCCACACCTGCTCGTAAATCTGGCTGGAGGAGAACACCTGCCCGGGGTGGGAGATGAGCAGTTTCAGGATATTGTACTCAATGGGGGTGAGGGCCACAGGCTCCCCGTCCACGGTGACCTCCTTGGACCCGTCGTCCATGGACACCGGGCCGACGGTGTAAAGGCCAGGGCCTTTCTCCGCCCCGCCCAGGGCGGTATAGCGCCGCAGCTGGCTCTTCACCCGGGCGATGACCTCCAGGGGGTTGAAGGGCTTGGTGATGTAGTCGTCCGCCCCGATGTTCAGCCCTAATATCTTGTCCGCGTCCTCGCTCTTGGCGGTCAGCAGGATGATGGGCACGTTGCTCCCCTCCCGCAGCTGGGCGGTGGCCCGAATGCCGTCCAGCTCGGGCATCATCACATCCATGAGGATGAGGTGGACCTCCCGCTCCCGGGCGGCCTGGACGGCCTGCTGTCCATTATAGGCCCGGATGGTCTGATAGCCCTCGCTGGTCAGATAGATGTCCAGGGCGGAGACGATGTCCCGGTCGTCGTCACAGATGAGAATGGTATACATAAAAACTCCCTCCGCGCGTTTGATTGACACTGCTCAGCATAGCACACAGTTTTTAAGTTGCAAGACGGAAAGATTTAAGAACAGCTTAAATTTTCTCCCCAGACAAAAAAAGAGGACCGGCGGCGGGAGAACGCCCCGGCCTCTCTCCCGCCGCCGGCGGGTTCAGCGCGGCTGTCTGCCAAATTCCATGCGGAAATAGTGCAGCAAAATTGCGCCCGACGCCAGGAAGGCAATCAGGTCGGCGGCGGCCTGGGTCATCTCCAGGCCGGTCAGGCCCAGCCGGCCGGACAGCAGGAACACCAGCGGGATAAACACCCCCTGCCGGCACACGGCCAGCACCATGGCCCGGGCCGATTTCCCCAGGGATTGGAAAAACATATTGGCAAAGGTGAGCACCGCCCCCAGCGGCAGGGTATAGCACTGCCACCGGAAGGCCCGGGCGCCAATCTCAATGACCAGCGGGTCGTCCCGGCGGAACAGGGCCACGATTTCAGGGGCCAGCGCGAACCCTATCACCGCCGCCACCGCAAGGATGACGGTACACGTCCGGATGGAGAACTTCACCGCCGTCTTGACCCGGTCCAGCCGCCCGGCCCCGTAGTTATAGCCCAGCACCGGCTGAAAGCCCTGGCCAAAGCCGATGATGACCGAGTTGATGAACTGAAACACCTTGGTGACGATGGCCATGGCGGCCACCGCCGCGTCGCCGAACACCCCGGCGTTCCAGTTCAGGGCCATGGTGGACAGGGACATGATTCCCTGCCGGAAGAAGGAGGGCATCCCCTGCTTCAAAATGGCCAGATAGACCCCGGGGGAGCGGGAGATACAGGCGGGGCTGACCCGCAGGCTGCTCATCCCCGCCAGGAAGAAGAAGCAGAGAATTCCCAGACTGACGCACTGGCTGAGCAGGGTGGCGATGGCCGCCCCGGCAACGCCCATATCCAGCGTGAAAATAAACAGCGGGTCCAGCACCAGGTTCAGCAGTCCTCCGGTCCCAAGGCCGATGACGGACAGGTTCGCCTTCCCCTGCCAGCGCAGCAGGTTGTTCAGGGTGAAGGCCAAAATCATCACCGGGCAGCCCAGAATGATGTACCTGGCATAGCTCAGGGCATGGGGATAGATGGTAGGCGTGCTGCCCAGCAGCCAGACAATCTGGCTCATTTGGGCCAGTCCCACCGCGGCCAGCAGGATTCCCAGCACCAGGGCGGTCAGGACCGCGCTGGAGGCCACCACGTTGGCCTGCTCCCCTTTGTTCTGCCCCAGCAGGCGGGAGGCAATGGAGCCGGAGCCCATGCCCACGGTGAATCCCACCGCCTGAATCACCGCCATCACAGAAAACACGATGCCCACCGCGCCCGAGGCGCTGGTGCTAATCTGGGAGACAAAATAGGTGTCGGCCATATTGTAGACCGACGTGACCAGCATACTGGCGATGGTGGGCGCCGCCAGGGTGGGAATCAGCCGGTTGATGGGGGTCTCCAGCATCCTGGTCCGCTGGTCCTCCGGCTGTCTGGCGCGGTGCTGATGAAAGCCTGGCATACGCGCTCCCCCTCCTCTCCCAGGCGCCCCCCGCTGCGCCGGCGGCGGGCGTTTTTCTCTATTTTATACCCGTTTTCTTCCACTGGCAAGGGGCCCTGGGGCTTTCCGGGGATTTTTGGCATAAAAACAGCCCGGAGGCCTCCCCTCCGGGCTGTTTTTCGCGAAAAATCAGGGACTTAGAAGCCCACCTTACCGGTGACGCTGCCGTTGAGCACATAATACACCGCACCGTCCTCGGGCTTCACATAGACCTCCAGGGTCTTGACCGCGGTGCCCTTGCAGTCGGCCTTGACGGCGGCCAGGATATCCTTCTCAGACACCTGACGGCCCTGATACTCCACCACCAGCTCCACCTTGGCGGCGGCGCGGCGGGCAGGGGCCTTGGCGGCCTTTTCCGCCTTGGGGGCGTCCGCCTTCACGCTCTTGACCGGCTCGGCCTTGACAGTCCCGGCTTGGGTGGCCTCGGTCTTGGAAACAGTCTTTTTGGTAGCCATAATTCGCTCTCCTAAACTTGGGCGGGCAGGGCCGCCTTTTAATCATGCGTCTTGGGACACAGGGGGCAACGCTGCCGCGCCTGTCACCCATATATTGTAGCAAGAGCGGTGGGAATAATAAATAGTCAACATTCCCATTTTTTACCGGAAAACCCATGGTTTGTAGGTAAAGTGCCGATGAACGCGGGGATAGGGCGGGCCAGGCGGTCCCTTCAGTTGCCCAGCATGATGTTTAAAATCTCGTGGTCGGTGGCGCGCATCCCCTCCCGGCCCATGCGGCCGAAGTTGCGGATGGTGTCCTCCACGTTCTCCTCCACCAGGCCCTCCCCAGGCTGGAAGGTGCGCTGGTGCACCCCCATCTTCATGCCCAGCAGGGCCGTCTGAAGGGCGGTGGATATCTTGGCCGCGCAGGAGGATTTGGCCCCGTCGCACACCATGCCGCCCACGGTGGCGATGGTATTGGTGATGGTGGCCGCAATCACGGACTTTGGGTAATCCAACAGATAGCAGATGCCGCAGGCCGCCCCGCAGGCCGCGCTGACCACGCCGCAGTAGGCCGACAGGCTGCCGATGTGCTTTTTCTGGTGCACGGCGGTGAGGTTGGCCACCACCAGCGCCCGGAGCAGCTTCTCCCGGCTGGCGCCCTCCTCCTGGGCATAGACCACCACAGGCACGCTGACGGTGATGCCCTGATTGCCGCTGCCCGAGTTGATGACCACGGGCATGGGGCAGCCGTTCATCCGGGCGTCTGACCCGGCGGCGGCATAGGCCCTGGCCCGCAGGCCCACGGTGGGGGCGCTGTTGCCGTCCAGCAAAATGCGCCCCACCTCCGCGCCGTAGGGGTGTTCCAGTCCCTCCCGGCAGATGGCCATGTTGCACTCGATTTGCCGGGTGAGCACGTCCTCTACATCCCCGATGTCCACCGCGCCGGCAAACTCCAGGATGTTGTCCACGCTCAGCAGCTCCCGGTCGCCGGTCTTTTGGTTTTTCTCCTCCTGGGTGGGGACGTGCTCCAGGCAGCTCACCCCGTCCTTCTCCATCCGGGTGATGTTCTTGTGGGTGTTTTGAATCTCCACCAGGGCGGTGTGTTCCCCGGCCTGCACCTCCACCACGATGTACAGGGTGGCCACGTTTTCAATCAGCCTGCACTGGCAGAATCCGGCGTGCAGCAGCTCCCGGACCCTGGCCCGGTCCCCATCGGTGACCCCCTCCAGCACGGCCAGCTCCAGCTCTGGGTTGCCCCCCACCACCCCCAGGGTGGCCGCCACGTCGATGCCCTTCAGGCCGCCGGAGTTGGGGACGGTGACTCCCATGACGTTTTTGACGATATTTCCGCTGCAATGGACGGTGCAGCGCTCCGGCATTTCCCCCAGCAGCTGGCGGGCCTTGGCGGCGGCGTAGGCGATGGCGATGGGCTCGGTACAGCCCAGGGCCATAACCAGCTCTGAGCGGAGGATGGTCAGATGATTTTCATACAGCGCGCGCTCCATAGTCGTTGCTTCCTTTCCCCGGGACGGTCTGATGCGCTCCCGTGGCAGTTATTATACGGCATTTCCTCCGCCGGGGCAAGCAAAACTCTGCCCCTCCGACAAAGCAACCTGTTGGGCGGCGGAATGAAAAAGCGCGCCGCAGGCGATATGACCCTTGCGGCGGGCCGGAAGGGGCGGTTAGAATCGATAGTACCGATTTACGGCAGCACTTCGAAAGGACCACCCAACCGGCCTTCTGGCCGGCGGCGCGGGTGCGCCGTAAATTCGTAGCCGCCAAAGGCGGCGGAGAATTGCGCAGGGGCGGCTTTGCCGCCCCGAGCATTGGAATCTCCGAAGGGCGGAGCGGCCAGAGGCCGCGAAGCCCAGAATGAAAAAATCCATCTGCTTCCGCAGATGGATTTTTTCATTCTGGAGCGGGGTACGGGAGTCGAACCCGCCTATTCGGCTTGGGAAGCCGACGCACTACCGATGTACTAACCCCGCGTAACGGAAGGTATTATACCACATGCTTCCGCGTTTTGCAACTCGAAAATTGCGGTTTCCGGCATGA
>CASECK010000190.1 GCA_949286295.1 uncultured bacterium
GTCATAGTCCTCGCCGTCCTCGTCCTCGTCAAAGACGGCCTGCTCCACGTCGGCCAGGTCGTCGGACAGCACGTCGATCTCCTCGCCCAGGTTCAGGGCATTCTCCTCCAGGTCCTCCACGGACATGGCCAGCTCCTCCAGAATGCCAATCATCACGGAGATGAGCTTGCCCTCCTTGGACTTCTCGGTGTCCAGATTCAGGCCCTCGGCCAGGCCCTTCAGGTACGCGACCTTTTCAGAAATAGTCATGGCAATTTCCCTTTCCGAGGCATGGCCTCAACAATATGGTTTTGCCGCGGGCGGCACGTGGCAGTTATCCCTTGCAGCGCTCCAGATACTCGCCGGTACGGGTGTCAATCTTAATCTTGTCGCCGGGGTTGATGAACAGGGGGACCTTAATCTCAGCGCCGGTCTCCAGGGTGGCGGGCTTGGTCACGTTGGTAGCCGTGTCGCCCTTAAAGCCGGGGTCGGTCTCGGAGACCACCAGTTCCACGAAGTTGGGCGGCTCCACCCCGAACACGCTGCCCTTATAGGACATGACCTTGCAGGGGGTGTTCTCCAGCACGAAGCGGAAGGAGTCGCCCAGCAGGTCCTTGCTGATGGGCACCATATCATAGGTCTCCATGTCCATAAAGTAGTACAAATCGCCGTCGTTGTAGCTGTACTCCATATCCTTGCGGTCCACAAAGGCCTGCTCGAACTTGGCGGTGGGGTTGAACGAGGTCTCGGTCACGCCGCCGGTGATAACGTTCTTCATCTTGGTGCGCACAAACGCGGCGCCCTTGCCGGGCTTCACGTGCTGGAACTCGACCACCTGCATGACCTTGCCGTCCATCTCGAAGGTCACGCCATTCCGGAAATCGCTGGCGGAAATCATTGCCATTGGAATCATCCTCCATAGTCTTTGTTAGTTAGGCTGACTTATTTTACCCTATTTTCCCGCCTTTGACAAGGGGTAACGGAGAAATGATGGCCCATTCCGGCAAATTTCTGCCCCAAGAGCGGCAGGGGCGGCCCGTAAGGGCCGCCCCTCAGCCGCCGCCGGCATAGAGGTCCTCGCACTCCCGCTGGGCCTGGAGCAGCAGCTGGGCGGCGGAACCGTAGTTGGCCCGCTCCATCTCTTCCAACGCGTCGGCCACGGCGGCGAAGAGCTTGAAATACAGCTTCTTGTACATAAATAGTCCTCCTTATCTCATTTATAGTACCTTGTAACCCCTATTAAGGTATTTTAAATGCATATTCATTTATTTTCAATATCTTATAAAAATTTTTTCAGGGCGGTACACTACCTCACAGAGGTGAGCGCTGTGAAACCTGAATTCCGCAATGTATACCGCCTCATGGGGCTCAACATTGCCTACTACCGGAACTTAAATGAGATGAGTCAGGAACAGCTGGGGGATTTACTCGGCTTTGACCAGAGCCATATCAGCAAAATCGAGCGGGCCTCCGCCGGCATCTCCATGGACACCCTGTGCGCCATCGCCCAGGTCCTGCACGTGCAGCCCTATCAGCTGCTCAAGCCAAAAGACTGAAACCGCGCCGTATTCACGGCGCGGTTCCCGTTTTCTCCCGCCGGCCCGGACGGAAGGCCCCCAGGCGCAGGGTCTTCCGGACGCTGACTCCCTGGGCCTGCAGGGCGGCCAGGTAGAGAAGCCCGGCAAAGGCCAGGGTGGCCAGGGCGGCGGGGAGCGGCCCCAGGCCGCCGTCTTTCAGCATCCGGAACAGCAGGTTGCCCGACAGGGCGGCCAGCAGGGCCGCCAGCCCCGGGGCGGTTATCCACTGGAACAGCCGCACCCGCAGCCCCGTCCGGCGCGCCGTCCAATACAGGCACAGGACCAGCTCCACCGCCGCGGATACCAGCGCCCCGGCCACATATCCCCCCATCCCCACGCCGGGCACAGGGGTCAGGACCAGGGTACACAGCTGCTGCACCCCGCCCCCCAGCAGGGAGACGGCCGCCGCCGCCCGCTGGCTCCCGATGCCGTTGAGGGCGCCGGCCAGCACCGAGCCATAGCAGCTCAGGGCGGTGGCGGCCGCCAGGGGAATCAGCTACTCCCCCACGCCTTCCTGATGGAACATGGCCCGGCCCAGATCCGGTCCCACCACCGCCATCAGGGCCATGGCGGGCAGGGTGAGCAGGGACACCGCCGACATGGCCCGGTCCAGCAGCTGCCGCACCCGCTCCCTCTGTTCCAGGGCGCAGGCCCGGGCCAGGCGGGGCACCAGCACCAGATTGAGCGCCCCCAGAAACACAATGGGCAGCGACAGCATGGGAGCGGTCATGCCGCACACCACCCCGAACTGCTCCACGGCCTGAGTCCGCTCCAGTCCCCCCTCCACCAGCTTCCGGGGAAGCAGGGCGGCGTTGGCCGCCCCCAGCAGGTTGCCCAGCAGGGCGTTGAGCCCCACCGGCAGGGCGATGGCCACCACCTGCCGCCGCCGGGTCCGCCCCGGCTCTCCCGGTCCGGTCCGCCCCAGCCGCCGCATCCGTCCCCGGTACAGAAGCACCAGGGTGCAGGCGGAGAACACCTCGCAGGCCACCATCCCCAGCACAATCAATCCCACCGCCCGCTCTGGCCACTGGGGCAGGAAGGCGGCCAGCAGGCCCAGCACCGCCAGGGTGCGCACCAGCTGCTCCAGCAGTTCCACCACCGCCGGCGGCCCCACCAACCCGGAGCCGTAACAGGTGTGCTTGTGCATATTCTCCACCCCGGTCAGGGCCACACAGGGCACCAGCAGCATCAGCCCCAGCCGGGTCCGGGCGTCCCCCAGCAGGTACACGGAGATGGCGTCGGAGGCCAGGAGCACCACCGCCCCCACCGGCAGCAGCGCCAAGGCGAACAGCCGCAGGCTGGTGGACACCGTCTGTCCGGCGGCCCGGCCGTTCCCCAGGGCCAGGTGCCGGGAGGTCAGGTTGGACACCGCCGCCGTCAGGCCCACGGCGGTCAGGGACAGCAGCACGGAGTACACCGGCATGATGAGCTGATAAAGCCCCATGACCTGCGCCCCCGCCAGCCGGGACAGGGCCACCCGGTACCCGAACCCCAGCACCTGGGACAGGCTGCTCAGGGCCGTCAGCAGCAGCGCCCCCCGGCCGGCGGACAGCATTTTTTCCTCCAAAGACCATCCCCCCTCCCCACACTCTATTCCCCGGCGGGGGGATTTATCCGTCCCCCCACCGGGCCGCGGGGAGGGGCAATTTCAACCCGGCTCTTGCCCTGGGGCGGCATATCCGCTATAATGGGGTCAGCATCCGATATGATAAAGGAGGAACCTTCTCATGGCTTTTGTTGAACTGGAGAAAAAGGGGGCCGTGGCCGTCCTTACCATGAACCGCCCCGAGGCCCTCAATGCCCTGAACGGCCAGGTCCTGCGGGAGCTGGACCAGGTCCTGGACCAGGTGGAAGCCGACCCGGAGATTTTGGTGGCCGTCCTCACCGGCGCGGGGCGCTCCTTTGTGGCCGGGGCCGACATCGGCCAGATGTCCGAATTTACCGCCGTGGAGGCCAAGGCCTTCGGCGCGTACGGCAACCAGGTGTTCCTGAAGTTAGAGAATTTGACCAAGCCCACCATTGCCGCGGTCAACGGCTTCGCCCTGGGCGGCGGGTGCGAGCTGGCCATGGCCTGCGACATCCGTCTGGCCAGCGAGAAGGCCAAGTTCGGCCAGCCTGAGGTGGGCCTGGGCATCACCCCCGGCTTCGGCGGAACCCAGCGGCTGCCCCGCATTGTGGGCGCCGCCAGCGCCATGGAGCTGATTCTCACCGCCCGGAACATCTCTGCCGGCGAGGCCCTGGAGCTGGGTCTGGTCAGCCATGTGTACGCCCCCGAGGAGCTGATGGACAAGGCCCTGGAGCTGGCCGGCGCTATCGCCGCCAACGCCCAGGTGGCCGTCCGCCAGGCCAAGGCCGCCGTCCGCCGGGGACTCCAGACGGACATGGCCACCGGCGCGGCCTTCGAGTCCGAGGCCTTCGCCCTGTGCTTCGCCACCGAGGACCAGAAGGACGCCATGCGCGCCTTTGTCAGCAAGCAGAAGCTGAGCGGATTCAAAAACCGCTAACGCGCCGCATAGACCATGGAAAAAGCCGCCGGCAGATACTGCCGGCGGCTTTTTTTCGGTTTTGGTCGAAGGGCTGGAATTACTTCAGCTCCACCTTGGCGCCGGACTCCTCCAGCTTCT
>CASECK010000191.1 GCA_949286295.1 uncultured bacterium
CGCTGTCCAGCCGGATGCCGCACTTGGTGATGCCCTGGGGCAGCAGCACCTCCCGAAACGCCCGGATGGCGTTGGGCACGCCGGACTTAAGCACATTATAGGTATCCACCAGCAGGGTGGCGTGGTGGGGATACAGCCGGCAGTAGGTCTCAAAGGCGGTGTACTCGTCGGGGAACATCTGCACCCAGGAGTGGGCCATGGTTCCGGTGGCGGGGGAGCCGTACCGCTGGTCGGCCATGGTGCAGGCGGTGGCGGAGCAGCCGGCGATATAGCTGGCCCGGGCGCCCAGGAGAGCCCCGTCCGCCCCCTGGGCCCGGCGGGAGCCGAATTCGGCCACCGGCCGGCCCTCCGCCGCCCGGACGATGCGGTTGGACTTGGTGGCAATCAGGCTCTGGTGGTTCAGGGTGAGCAGCAGGAAGGTCTCGATAAACTGGGCCTGGATGGCCGGGGCCCGGACGGTGAGAATAGGCTCGTTGGGGAACACTGGGGTCCCCTCGGGCACGGCCCAGATGTCGCCGGTGAAGCGGAAGTCCCGGAGGAAGGCCAGAAACGCCTCGTCAAAGCAGCCCTTGGAGCGCAGGTAGTCCACATCCTCCTGGTCGAAGGACAGCTCCTGGATGTACTCGATGACCTGGGCCAGGCCCGCGGCGATGGCAAAGCCCCCCTTGTCGGGGACGGAACGGTAGAACAGGTCGAAGTAGCAGATTCGCTCCTGAAGGCCGGTCTTGAAATAGCCGTTGGCCATGGTGAGTTCATAGAAGTCGCACAGCATGGTCAGGTTGGTCTTTGCTTTCATGGCGAAAGCCTCCTTTTAGGCGGATGACAAGCCCCCGGCAAATCAGACTTGCAGGCAGCCGTTATACGGCTATTATACCATGACGGCGCAGCCGGAATGGTATCATATGTCGTCTTTTTCGGTTGCCCCGGCAGGGGCGGGAAAAAGGACTTAAATTCAGGTATAATAGCCGCTCTACGGCTATTATACCCTCCGCCCGGGAGAAAGGCAAGGAATTTCCCCGCCGCCGGGTTGAGGCCCCCGGTTCCGGGGCATACTGGAAACAGCGCATTCAAAAAGGAGGGAATCTTTCATGTCCGACAAAACACAGGCCTTCGCCCACAGCCAGACCAGGGACAACCTGATGCGGGCCTTCGCCGGGGAGAGCCAAGCCCGGAACCGCTACACCATCGCCGCCGGAATCGCCCACCGGGAGGGCCTGGAGGTACTGCGGGGGGTATTCCTGTTCACCGCCGGTCAGGAGCGGGTCCACGCCAAGCAGTTCTACGGCCAGCTGGAGGCGCTCAGCGGCCAGACCCTCCGGGTGGACGGCACCTATCCCGTGGACCTGTACGACAATCTGCTGGACCACCTGCGGGCCGCCCAGCACAACGAGTTCCAGGAGTGGGAGCACGATTACCGGCAATTTGCCGAGGTGGCCATGGCCGAGGGCTTCCCCCTGGTGGGCAAGCTGTTTGAAAACATCGCCCGGGTGGAGCAGGCCCACGGGGAGCGCTTTTGCCGGTTCGCCGACCTGTTGGAGCAGGGGAAGCTGTTTTTCTCCCACGTGGAGGTCCAGTGGACCTGCCTGCACTGCGGCTGGGTGGTCACCTCCACCGCCGCCCCCGCCCAGTGCCCTGTCTGCGGCCACCCCCAGGGCTTCTTTCTCCGGGCGGACCTGACCCCCTGGTCCTGAATCCACGCCCGGAAAAAACAACGCTCCGTATTCTGAAGCTAACAGAATACGGAGCGTTGTCTATCTCAGGACCAGCCGCCCTGTCCGGAGCTGCGCTCCATCTCGGTCACCATGCCGAAGGCGTTGAGCTCCAGCTCGTACCACTGGCCGCCGTTGACAATCACATAGCTGTACTCGTTCCACAGCCCCTCGCGGCTGACCTCCTCGGAGAGCACCTGACCTCCGCCGGTCTGCTCCAGGGCGATCTCCAGCGCCTTCTCCCGGTCCACCCGGAGCACCAGCGACAGGAGAACGGCCAGCAGAATCGCCCCGCCGGCGATTCCCGCCGCAATTCCCAACACCTTTTTATTGATCGTCTTCATGGTTTCTGTCCTTCCTCATATAGGATGGGGCATCGTCCCCTCTATTGGGGGAAATGCGGCAAAGACAGCTTTTATTGCATGGCGGCCGGGGCCGCGCGCCCGATTCCCGGGCGGGACCATGGCGCCCGGGGCGCTTTACCCTTTCTTCTTGGACGCCTCGCGCATCCGGTCGCCATGGTCCAGGAGCCGCTTGCGCAGGCGCAGGTTTTCGGGGGTGCACTCCAGCAGCTCGTCGTCGGCCAGGAACTCCAGGCACTGCTCCAGGGACAGCTGCCGGGGGGGCGTCAGCCGCAGGGCGTCGTCGGAGCCGGAGGCCCGCATATTGGTCAGCTGCTTCTTCTTGCACACATTGACGGTGATGTCCTCGGCCTTGGGGGTCTCGCCCACAATCATGCCCGCGTACACCGCGGTGCCCGGGCCGATGAACAGGCTGCCTCGCTCCTGGGCGTTATACAGGCCGTAGGTCACCGCCTCGCCGGTCTCGAAGGCCACCAGGGACCCGGTGCTGCGCCGCTGAATCTCCCCCTTCATGGGGGCGTAGGTCTCAAAGACGGAGGCCATGATGCCCTCCCCCTTGGTGTCGGTCAGAAACTCGTTGCGGTAGCCGAACAGGCCCCGGGAGGGAACCAGAAACTCCAGCTTGGTGCGGTTGCCCACCGGGGTCATGGACTGAAACTCGCCCTTCCGGGCCCCGAGCTTCTCCATCACCGCGCCCATGTACTCGCTGGGCACGTCGGCCACCAGCCGCTCCACCGGCTCGCACTGCTTTCCATCAATCTCCTGATAGAGCACCCGGGGGGGAGAGACCTGGAACTCATAGCCCTCCCGGCGCATGGTCTCCATGAGGATGGACA
>CASECK010000192.1 GCA_949286295.1 uncultured bacterium
ACGTCGGCCACGATGTTGGCCAGCACCAGGTGGTATTTCCGCTGGGCCAGCTCCCGGGCCAGGGCCCTGTCGGCCAGCACGTCGCCCGCCCGGACGGCGTAGCGCTCCGGCCCGATGCCGTTCAGGGCGGCGTTTTCATAGGCCACGTCCACCGCCTTGGGGTCGATGTCCACCGCCGTGGCCCGGCTGGCCCCCAGACACAGCGCGGCGATGGACAAAATGCCGCTGCCGCAGCCTAGGTCCAGCACCTCCCGGCCGGGGCGGGTGTGCGCCTCCACGCCCTCCAGACACAGCTGGGTGGAGGCGTGGGAGCCGGTGCCAAAGGTGAGGCCGGGGTTGAGGTAGAGGGGCACCCGCCCCTCCGGCACGGGCTGCTCCCGCATCCACTGGGGGACCACATACAGCCGCCGGCCGATGGGCAGGGGCTGATAGTATTTCTGCCAGCTGTACGCCCAGTCGTCGCTGTCCAGGGGGGTGACGGTGTATTCGCACTCCAGCCCCCGGGTGTACTGGGCCAGCTGCTCCCGCCCGTGGGAATCGCCGGTGACGTAGAACTTGACCCGGGTGACTCCCTTCATCCGGTCCAGCAGCTCCTGGTCCACATAGTCCCAGTACTGCCGGTTCTGCTCTAAAAAGGAGAGAAACTCCCCCTCGTCCTCAATCACAAGACTGTCCATCCCGGCGGCGGCCAGCCGGGCGCACACCTGGTCCAGCCGCTCGGGAGAGGTGTTGACGGCCACCTCCAGCCATCGCTCGGCGGCCACGGCTTCAGCGCTCCGTGCCCACGTAGAACAGCGCCAGGGTGCCCGGGCCGGAGTGGGCGCCGATGACCGGGCCTACGTAGTTGAGATAGACCTCCTGGACGCCAAAGCGCTCCCGGACCATGCCGGCCACGGCCTGCGCGTCTTCCAGGCAGTCGCCGTGGCTGATGAACACCCTCTGGCCGGCGGGGTCGATGGCGGTCTGCTCCATCTTGTCCACCAGGGCCTTGAGGGAGGCCTGACGGCCCCGGGCCTTGGCGATGTTGATGAGATGCCCCTCGTTGTCCACGTGGAGGACGGGCTTAATCTGAAGCATGGACCCCACCACGGCGGTGGTGGCCGAGATGCGGCCTCCCCGCTTGAGAAAGTGCAGGTCGTCCACGGTGAACTGGTGGCACACGCGCAGCTTGTTCTCCTCCGCCCAGTCCCGGACCTGCTCGATGCTGCGGCCCTTTTTCCGCTCCTGGGCGGCCAGATAGACCAGCAGGCCCTGCCCCAGGGAGGCGCACAGGGTGTCCACGGTGTAGAGCTTCCGGTCGGGGTATTTCTCCCGCAGCTCCTCCACGGCGATGGCGGAGGAGTTGTAGGTGGTGGACAGCCCGGAGGAGAAGGCCAGGATGAGCACGTCCTTCCCCGCCTGGAGCAGGGGCTCCAGCGCGTCGGTGTACTCCGCCACGTTGACGGCGGCGGTGGTGGCCACCTGGCCCTGGCGGAGCATCTGGTAGAAGGCGTGAGGGTCCATCTCCCGGTTGTCGGGATAGTTGCGGTAGGTCTTGCCGTCGAGGATAAAGCTGAGGGGGAGGACCTGGACCTCCAGCTCCCGGGCCAGGTCGGCCCCCAGGTCGGCGGACGAGTCGGTGAGAATGACAAAGTCAGACATGGGATGATACACGCTCCTTCAACAGGATGATAGGGGCTCAGCCCTCTTTTTTATGCTTTTTGTCCTTGGCGGGCTGGAGGATGTCCAGGATGCGGGCGCAGGCCAGCTGATTGGCGTAGCTGCGCACGGCCAGCTCCAGGGCCAGGCGGGCCAAATCCTGCTCCGCGGCCTGGGGGTCCAGCGCCTGGGCGGTGTCGCGCAGGGCCCGGTCCAGGGCATCGCAGAAGTAGGCGTACAGCTCTGGCGAGCTCTTCCCCGTCTCCCGCCCGGCCTGGAGCAGCGCGCCGATGTCCCGGACGGACAGCACGTGCTTGAGGGCCACCACCGCCGTGAGATAGCCCAGGTGCTCCGGCCCGTACCGCTTTCCCTCGGCCCGGGGGACCAGGCCGTCCTTGATATAGTTGTTGACCATGGCGGAGGTGAGGGGCGCCCCGCCGTCAAAGCGAATCAGCTGCCGGGGCATATAGGAGATGAGCTGGTCCATATACAGGGCGATGTCGGGCAAATCGTCCCAGGCGGTGGGCCGCTCCTGCTCCATGCGCCGGCGCAGGTCGTCCAGTTCTTCCAGGGGGACACACATCCTTTCGCGCTGCTCCCCAAAGGCCGGGGAACGTGATTTTTGATATTATATCACGAAATGAAGGAAATTGCAACGCCCTCACCGGCGGTCCAGCCGGCGGCGCAGCCGCTCCAGCGCCTTCTCATGCCGGTTGGAGCGCAGGCCGGGGAAGGCCCGCAGCAGCCGCCTTTGGCCGAAGGTGTTCCGGTCCAGCTGCTCCTGGAGGGAGGCCCTCCACTCCTGAAGCTGCTGGCGGCTCTGGGCCCGGAGGGCCTCCAGCCGCTCCTGGATGCCGTCCTTCAGCCCGTCCAGCCCGTGGGCCAGCTCCAGCCGGCGGCGGGCCGCCTGGTCGGCCAGCTCCTCCCCATCGTCCTTCCAGTCCGCCCCCCGCTCCGCCGCGTCCAGCACCCGCTCGGCCAGGTCCTCGCCCAGGCCGTCGGAGGCCGCCCGGATTTTTCCGGCCAGCTGGTCGATAAGGTCCAGCCGGCGGTTGAGCCGGGCGATGGCGCGGACGGTGGCGGTCAGGTCCACCGCCATGGCGCCGGAGAGAAGGAGCAGCGCCGCCACCCCGGCGGTATGGGGAATCAGGCGGATGAGCCAGTCCACCGTGGGGTGGAGCAGCTTGACCACGAACACGCAGGCGAAGCCCCACATCAGGGAAAAGCGCAGGCAGATATAGCCGCTGAGGTTGAAGGGCTCTTTGGAGTAGTCCCACCAGCGCTGGCCGAAGAGCTTTTCCAGCGCAAAGCCGGTGAGCCACTCCAGCCCGGAGGTGAGGGCCACCGAGGCGCAAAACAGCAGCCCAAGGTTGCCCCGCAGCGGCTCCAGGCAGGACAGCACGATGACCACCCCCAGACCGTAAACGGGACACCACGGCCCGTTGAGAAAGCCCCGGTTGACAAACCGGCCGGACACGGTGGCGGCGTAGCACACCTCGGCGCACCAGCCCAGAAAGGCGTAAATGAAAAAGACAAACAGAAGATGGTACACCATGGGACGCTCCTCGTTGAAAAGGTCCGGGCCGCGGCAGGCCGCCGGTTCCGCCCGCCCCGCCGGGAGCGGGAAAAGGACTGAAACTCCAAGTATCACAGCCGCTTCGCGGCTATTATACCATGACGGCGCAGCCAGAATGGTATAATGCGTCATCTTTTTCGGTTGCCCCGGCAGGGGCGAGAAAAAGGACTGAAATCCAAGTATAATAGCCGCCCTGCGGCTATTATACCCTGCTGAGCAAAAAAAGTCCACCGCTTTTCCCGCCCCGGGCCGCGCGCCCTTTGGCACAGGACGCCGCCCGTTCGGTACCATCATAACATCAAGGAAAACGGAGGGGTCAACATGACAGAGCATAAAATCACGGCGGAGCAGCTTGCCTCTTTTTCCGCCTATCTGCGCCGGGCCGAGCGCAGCGAGGGGACCATGGAAAACTATCTGCGCCACGCCCGGGCCTTCTGCGCCTGGCTGGATGGGGAGGAGGTGACCAGGCAGCGGGTGGCCGGGTGGAAGGAGCATCTGCTCCACCGGGGCTATGCCCCGGCCACCGTCAACGCCATGCTGGCCTCGCTCAACAGCCTGCTGGCCTTTCTGGGGCTGGAGGGGTGCAGGGTCAGGCAGCTGAAAATCCAGCGGCGGCTGTTCCGGGACCCGGGCCGGGAGCTGAAGCGCCCGGAGTATGACCGCCTGCTGGCCGCCGCCCGGAGCCGGGGGCAGGAGCGGCTGGCCCTGCTGATGGAGGCCGTCTGCGCCACGGGCATCCGGGTCAGCGAGGTGCGCTATCTCACCGTGGAGGCGGCCCGGCTGGGGCGGGCGGAGATTGCGCTGAAGGGCAAAATCCGCACCATCCTGCTGCCCGGCAAGCTGTGCCGCAAGCTGCTGCGGTACGCCGGGCAAAATAAAACCGTCTCCGGCGAGATATTTCTCACCAGAAACGGAAAAAGCCTGTCCCGCAGGCAGATATGGGCGCAGCTGAAGGGGCTGTGCGGCGCCGCCGGGGTGGAGCCGGGGAAGGTGTTCCC
This sequence comes from uncultured bacterium, assembly GCA_949286295.1. Lineage (GTDB taxonomy): Bacteria > Bacillota > Clostridia > Oscillospirales > Oscillospiraceae > Lawsonibacter. The sequence continues at coordinate 4,213 of CASECK010000192.1, forward strand.
CCACAACCTGCGCCACCTGTTCGCCACCACGTTCTACCGCGCCTGCCGGGACATCGCCCTTCTGGCCGATGTGCTGGGCCACAGCAGCATCGAGACCACCCGCCTCTACCTGATGACCTCGGGGGCGGAACACGCCCGCCAGCTGGAGCGGCTGGGCCTTGTCTCATAGGACAAAAACAACATTTTGTCTCCAACCATTGGGGTACATGGAAAATTTACAATACCATGCAGCCAGATTATACCATAATATTCTCTTCTTTGACAAGAAGAAGTTTGTTTCTGGGCGTGAAAACTTTGACCGCAACAACGAT
>CASECK010000193.1 GCA_949286295.1 uncultured bacterium
AACTTGGCCCGGCTGTTGGCCAGCATATCCTGCGTCTCCATGGAAAAGCCGCAGATGACCTGCCCCGCCCGGCGGTGCTCTCCCAGATACTGCAGAATGTCCCGGGTCCGCCGCAGGGGGATGGACAGGTCCCCGTCCTGCTTTTTCACCTTCTCGCCGCTGTACCCGGCGGGGGTGTAGTCGGCCACGGCGGCGGCCTTGAATATGAGGTCGGCCCAGTCCTGGCGGGCGGCCACCGCGTCGAACATCTCCCCGGCGGAGCGCACGTCCACCACCTCCACAAAGGGGGGGGGCTCCAGGGCGGTGGGGCCGGAGACCAGCACCACCTCCGCGCCGCGGAGCATGGCGGCCCGGGCGATGGCGTAGCCCATCTTGCCGGTGGAGTGGTTGGTCAGGAAGCGCACCGGGTCCAGGGCCTCCTGGGTGGGACCGGCGGTGACCAGCACCCGCCGGCCCGCCAGGTCGTGGGGCAGGGCGGCGGCGCGGAGAACATAGTCCACCAGCTGCTGGGGCTCGGGCATACGCCCGGGCCCCACGGCGCCGCAGGCCAGACGGCCAGAGTCCGGAGCGACGACCTCCCAGCCGTAGCGGCGCAGGGTGTCCAGGTTGTCCTGGGTCACCGGGTTTTCAAACATATGGGTGTTCATGGCCGGGGCGATGACTTTGGGGCTGGTGCAGGCCAGCACGGTGGTGGTCAGCATATCGTCGGCCAGCCCGTGGGCCAGCTTGGCACACACATTGGCGGTGGCCGGCGCGATGAGCACCAGCTCCGCCCGGTCGGCCAGGGCGATGTGCTCCACCTGGTGGGGAAAGTTCCGGTCGAAGGTGTCCACCACGGCCCGGCGGCCTGTGAGCTGCTCAAAGGTGAGGGGGGTGACGAACTGGGTGGCGTTGCGGGTCATCAACACCTCCACCTGGGCGTGGAGCTTGACCAGCGCGGAGGCGAGATAGGCGGCCTTATAGGCGGCGATGCCGCCGGTGACGCCCAGCAGAATGGTTTTTCCCTTCAGCATGGGAGAGCCCTCCTTGCGGATAGCCGGCCCGGGGTGGGACCGGCCGGACAGGAATTTAATCCATTATAGCCCTGATTTCCGGGGCTGTAAAGGTGGCGGGACAAAAATTTCTCTTGCAACATCCCGGAGGGCAGAGTATAATACGGCCCATAAGGGGGCGGTGCGTCCGCCCTCAAAATTGCGCTGCATCCGCGTATGGCGGAGCGGCAGCAGGAGGGAATTGAATATGAAAACCCGCAAGACAGATACCCGCAGGCTGGCTCTGATGGCGCTGTTCGTGGCTCTGGAGCTGTTTTTGAACCTGACCCCCATAGGGCTTATCCCCCTGCCGGTGATCAAGGGCACCACCCTGCATATCCCCGTTATCATCGGGGCTATCGTGCTGGGGCCTGCGGCCGGCGGCATTCTGGGCGGGGTGTTCGGGCTGTGCTCCATCTGGAACAACACCATGGCGCCCAGCCTGCTCTCTTTTGCCTTCTCGCCCTTTTTCGCCCTGTCCAACGGCTATGGGGGGAAGGTGGCGGCCATCTCCCTGTGGATTGTGTTGGGCTGCCGGGTGCTGATTGGAGTGGTGTCGGGCTGGCTGTGGATTGGGCTGAGGAGGCTGCGCATCCGGGGGCGGAAGGTCCCCGAGCTGGCGGCCCTGCCCGTCGTGGGGGCCGCGGGGGCGCTGACCAACACGGGGCTGGTCATGGGAAGCATCTACGTCTTTCTGGCCCCGGAGTACGCCGCGGCCAACAACATCGCCATGGACGCGGTGCTGGCCGGGGTGATGTTCACTGTGACCAGCTCCGGCGTCTCGGAGATGATAGGCGCCATGGTGGTGGTCACCGGCGTGTGCAAGGCGCTGATGGCCACCCCCTTCTACAAGAGTATGGCCCGGGGCCGCGGGGCGGCGCAGACTACGTAAGGAAACCAGGTGAGCATCCATGTTACTTGCCATCGACATCGGAAACACCAACATTGTCATCGGCGGGATTCGGGACGGCGAGATTCTCTTCGAGGGGCGCATCGCCACCGACCACATCAAGACCTCTGACCAGTACGGGGTGGAGATTAAAAATATCTTGTCCCTGTTTGACGTGAGGCCCGCGGAGGTGGACGACTGCATCATCTCCTCGGTGGTGCCGCCGGTGTTCAATTCCGTACGCACCGGCCTGGTCAAGCTCATCGGGAAGGAGCCCATGGTGGTGGGGCCCGGGGTCAAGACCGGGCTGAACATCCAGATGGACACCCCCTCCCAGGTGGGCAGCGACCGAATTGTCATCGCCGTGGCCGCTCTGGCGGAGTTTGAGCCCCCCCTGACCCTGCTGGATTTGGGCACCGCCACCACCATCGAGGTGGTGGGCCGGGGCAACACCTATCTGGGCGGCTGCATCATCCCCGGCGTGCGGGTGTCGCTGGAGGCGCTGACCTCCCACACCGCCCAGCTGCCCGGTATCCGGCTGGACCGGCCCCGGAGGGTTATCGGGAAGAACACCGTGGACTGTATGCGCAGCGGAATCATGTACGGAACTGCCGCCATGCTGGACGGGATGCTTGACCGGGTGGAGGAGGAGCTGGGCTACCCCACCACCGTGGTGGCCACCGGCGGCATGGCTCAGTTTGTGGTGCCCCTGTGCCGCCGGAGCATTAAGGTGGAGCGGGACCTGATGCTCAAGGGCCTGAGCATCATCTATCAGAAAAACGCCTCAGAGCGCCCCCGGTGCGGAAGGTAGTCCAGAGGGGCGGCCGGGGGGACAGCGCTGCCGGAGGGGATGCCGCGCGGGCCTGGCCGGATTTTTTGGGGACGCGCGTTCCGCCTTGACATCGGCGGAAAACCTGATATAATACCACCTGAGCAACAGGCGCTGAGGGGGCGGAGTACCCCCGTGTCCCACCATCAGAGAGCGGCCGGCCGGTGCAAGGCCGCGGGGGAGCGGGGAGAAGTGGCCCCGGAGCTCCGTCTCTGAACACAGCGGTAGGAGACGGTGGGTCCTCCCATTACAGAGGCAGTGAGTGCCCCGTTGAGGGGAAATTCAGGTGGTACCGCGGTGTCAAATCGCCCTGAGCCGGAAAGGCTCAGGGCGATTTTTTGGCAGCGGATAAGACCCCGGGCGGCGCGGCCGCCGCGGGAGCAAGGGAGGAGAGCGGTATGAACAAGAGCTTTTGGCGCAGGTGCTGCGCCGGGATTCTGGGCGCGGCGGCGGTGGGTGTATTGGCCGGATTCACCGCCCGGCCGGCCGGCGGGGAGGAGGCCCTCTCCCCCTCCGGCGGAGAGGCGGGCGGACAGAGCGCCGCCACGCAGCAGGAGCAGCCCCCCCAGCTGCGCCCCTGGATCGAGTATCCGGTGATTGCCCACGCCCTGGGGACGGTGGACGGCAGGCGGGAGACCAACAGCAAGGACGCCTTCCTGGCCAGCTACGCGGCCGGTCAGCGGGTGTTTGAGACGGACCTGCAGCTCACCTCCGACGGAGCCCTGGTGGCCCGGCACGACTGGGATCAGATGTCCTACTACAATCTGGAGCAAAAATACGTGGGGGTGATGAATCACCAGACCTTCCTGGATACCCCCATCTGCTTTTACTACACCCCCCTGGACTTTGACGGGCTGCTGGAGCTGCTGGCGCAACACCCCGACGCCTGGCTGGTCACCGACAGCAAGCAGACCAGCCAGGAGGCGGTGCGGGCCCAGCTCCGGGCCATGACCGCGGCGGTGGAGCGGGCGGGGGACCCCTCCTTGTGGAATCGCATCATCGTGCAGATTTACCACCAGGAGATGTACGACTGGGTGCGGGAGGAGACCGGGGTCACCAACTTCATCTTCACCCTCTACCAGATTGAAAATCCCGACTATGAGCAAATCGGCGCCTTCTGCCAGCAGCGGGGCATTCCGGCGGTGACCATGAACACCTCCCGGCTGACGGTGGAGCACCGGGACATCCTCAGAAGCTATGGGTGCAAAATCTATGTCCACACCGTCAACCGCCTGCGGGATATGCTGGAGATGTCCTGGGGGGCCGACGGGTTCTATTCCGACTATGTGACGCCAGAGGAGCTGCGGGAGGTGCTGGCCGGGACTAACCAGCCGCACCTGAAGGAGGAGCAGGCCGTTTTACCGGCGGGAGAAGAGAGAAAGGAGCATGAGGTATGAGTGTGGAATTACCAAAGGCCTACGAGCCCCAGGAGGCGGAGGGCCGCATCTATGAGCGTTGGGAGAAGGCGGGCTGCTTCAAGGGCCGCCGGGACCCCAAGCGCCGGCCCTTTACCATCGTTATGCCGCCCCCCAATGTCACCGGGCAGCTGCATATGGGCCATGCCATGGACTGCACCCTCCAGGATATCCTGATTCGCTTCAAGCGGATGCAGGGCTACGCCGCCCTGTGGGTGCCCGGCACCGACCACGCGGGCATCGCCACCCAGATTAAGGTGGAGGAGGAGCTGCGGGTCAACGAGGGCCTGTCCCGCTATGACCTGGGCCGGGAGAAGTTTCTGGAGCGGGTCTGGGACTGGAAGGAGAAGTACGGCGGGCGAATCGTGGCCCAGCAGAAGAAGATGGGGTCCTCCTGCGACTGGGACCGGGCCCGCTTCACCATGGACGAGGGCTGTTCCAAGGCCGTGCGGGAGACCTTCTGCGAGCTGTACGACAAGGGCCTGATTTACAAGGGCAGCCGCATCATCAACTGGTGCCCCCACTGCGTCACCGCCCTCAGCGACGCCGAGGTGGAGTATATGGACAAGCCGGGCTTCTTCTGGCACATCCGCTACCCCATCCAGGGGGAGGAGGGCCGCTATGTCATCGTGGCCACCACCCGGCCCGAGACCATGCTGGGCGACAC
>CASECK010000194.1 GCA_949286295.1 uncultured bacterium
CGCCCCACCCAGCGGCGGGTGGGCTGGGTGGGCAGGTCGTGGCGCTGGATGAGGGCGAGCGTCCGCTCCCGGGTGGCCCGGTCCAGCCGCAGCCGCGCTAAGGCGGGGGCGGCCAGGCGGACGCTGGCCTCCGGGTGGCCGTAAAAATGGCCTACGCCGGCGCTGTCCAGAGTGAAGCAGGCGGGCTTCCCCACGTCGTGGAGCAGGGCGGCCAGCCGCAGGGCCGGCTCTGGGGGGACCTGCTCTAAGGTTTTGACGCTGTGGGTATACACATCGTAGCAGTGGTGGGGGTTTTGCTGGGCAAAGCCGATGGAGGGGGCCAGCTCCGGGAGCACCTGGGCGGCCGCCTGGGGGTAGTCCAGCAGCACCCGCCCCGCCCCGGGGGAGCACAGCAGGCGCAGAAATTCGGCGCTGACGCGCTCCCAGGCCACATGGGACAGCCCGGGCAGATGGCGGCGCAGGGCGGCGGCGGTGGCGGGCTCTATTTCAAACTCCAGCTGGGCGGCCAGCCGCAGGGCCCGGAGGGGGCGCAGGGCGTCCTCGGCAAAGCGCAGGTCCGGGTCGCCCACGCAGCGCACCCGCCGGGCGGCCAGGTCCGCCTGGCCGCCGAACAGGTCCACAAGCCCCCCGGACCCCCAGGCCATGGCGTTGATGGTGAAGTCCCGCCGGGCCAGGTCCTGGGCGGGGTCGCCGGTATAGTCTACCCGGTCGGGCCGGCGGTGGTCGGTATAGGCCCCCTCGGTGCGGAAGGTGGTCACCTCCACCGGCAGGCCGCCGGACAGCACGGTGACGGTGCCGTGGCGGATGCCCGTGTCCGCGCAGGGCAGGCCGGAAAAGACGGCCTTGACCTGCTCCGGCCGGGCGGCGGTGGCCACGTCGTAGTCGTGAGGGGGGAGGGACAGCAGGCTGTCCCGGACGCAGCCGCCCACCAGCACCGTCCGGTAGCCGGCCTGTTCCAGCCGCTCCACCACGGCCAGGGCCCTGGAGTCGAAGGGCAGCATATGGCGCTCGCCTCCTGTCAGAGTGATGTGGGATACCGCCAGTATATCCGCTTTTGCCCCCCGGCGCAAGAGCGCCGGGGGCAGGGGGCGGCGGGGAGGCGATTTTTTGTGGGAAGCCTTGCAATCTCCGGCGTCTTCCGCTATAATATCATGGAATTATCATGGAGAAGGCCGTCCGGCCAGACCATACAGGAGAGCGTGATAACTTTGAAGTACGATTTTACCGCCATTGAGAAGAAATGGCAGACAAAGTGGAAGGAGGAAAAGACCTTCGCCTGTCAGACGGGCGACGCCTCCAAGCCCAAGTTCTACGGCCTGGTGGAGTTCCCCTACCCCTCCGGCAACGGCCTGCACGTGGGCCACGCCCGGCCCTACACCGCCATGGACGTGGTGGCCCGGAAAAAGCGGATGGACGGCTATAACGTGCTCTTCCCCATCGGGTTTGACGCCTTCGGCCTGCCCACCGAGAACTACGCCATCAAAAACCACATCCACCCGGCCCAGGTGACCCGCGACAACATCGCCAACTTCACCCGGCAGCTGCATATGCTGGGCTACTCCTTCGATTGGGACCGGGTGGTGGACACCACCGACCCCAGCTACTACAAGTGGACCCAGTGGATTTTCCTGCAGCTGTATAAGCACGGGCTGGCCTATAAGACCACCATGCCGGTGAACTGGTGCACCTCCTGCAAGTGCGTGCTGGCCAACGAGGAGGTGGTGGAGGGGGTGTGCGAGCGGTGCGGCGCCCCGGTCATCCGCAAGGAGAAGAGCCAGTGGATGCTGAAGATTACCGCCTACGCCCAGCGGCTCATCGACGATTTGGACGAACTGGACTTTATCGAGCGGGTGAAGATTCAGCAGAAGAACTGGATTGGCCGCTCCACTGGCGCGGAGGTCACCTTCCAGAGCACCGCCGGGGACGGCATCGTGGTGTACACCACCCGCCCGGACACCCTGTTCGGGGCCACCTATATGGTGCTCTCCCCGGAGCACGCGCTGATTCGGAAGTGGATGGAGGCCGGGCTGCTGAACAACGCCGGCGCGGTGGCCGACTATCAGCGCCAGGCCGCCTCCAAGTCCGACCTGGAGCGCTCTGAGCTCAGCAAGGAAAAGACCGGCGTGTGCCTGGACGGGGTCCGGGGCGTCAACCCGGTCAACGGCAGGGAGATACCCATCTTTATCGCCGACTACGTCCTGTCCACCTACGGCACCGGCGCCATCATGGCCGTGCCCGCCCACGACGACCGGGACTGGGAGTTTGCCAAGAAGTTCGGTTGCGAGATTGTCGAGGTGGTCGCCGGCGGCGAGGATGTGCAGAAGGCCGCCTTCACCGCCAAGGACGAGACGGGTGTGCTGGTCAACTCTGACTTCCTCAACGGCCTGACCGTGAAGGACGCCATCCCCGTCATCACCAGATGGCTGGAGGAGAAGGGCATCGGCCACGCCCAGGTGAACTATAAGCTGCGGGACTGGGTGTTCTCCCGCCAGCGGTACTGGGGCGAGCCCATCCCCATGGTGTGGTGCGGCAAGTGCGGCTGGCAGCCGCTGCCGGAGGACCAGCTGCCCCTGCTGCTGCCCGAGGTGGCCAGCTATGAGCCCACCGACGACGGCGAGTCCCCCCTGAGCAAGATGACCGACTGGGTGAACACCACCTGCCCCTGCTGCGGCGGCCCCGCCCGCCGGGAGACCGACACCATGCCCCAGTGGGCAGGCTCCAGCTGGTACTTCCTGCGGTATATGGACCCCCACAACGACAGGGCCCTGGCCTCCAAGGAAGCTCTGGACTACTGGTCCCCGGTGGACTGGTACAACGGCGGCATGGAGCACACCACCCTGCACCTGCTGTACAGCCGCTTCTGGCACAAATTCCTCTATGACATCGGCGTGGTCCCCACCAAGGAGCCCTACCGGAAGCGCACCTCCCACGGCATGATTCTGGGCGAGGGCGGAGAGAAGATGTCCAAAAGCCGGGGCAACGTGGTCAACCCCAACGACATCATCGAGCTGTACGGCGCGGATACGATGCGCACCTATATCATGTTCATCGGCGATTTTGAGAAGGCCGCCGCCTGGTCGGCCAACGCCGTCAAGGGCTGCAAGCGGTTCCTGGACCGGGTGTGGAACCTGGCCACCGAGCAGGAGCACACCGGCCAGGCCTATTCCCAGGCCAACGAGCAGGCCGTCCACAAGGCCATCAAAAAGGTGTCCGAGGACATCGAGGCCATGAAGTTTAACACCGCCATCGCCACCCTGATGGCGCTGGTCAACGATTTCTACGCCAACGGGGCCAGCCGGGGGGACATGAAAGCCCTGCTGCTGATGCTCTCCCCCTTCGCGCCCCATCTGTGCGAGGAGCTGTGGGAGATGGCCGGTTACGGCGGGCAGGTGTGCCTGCAGCCCTGGCCGGAGTATGACGAGAGCAAGACCCAGACCGCCACCGTTCAGATGGCCGTCCAGGTGGGGGGGAAGGTGAAGGCCAACATCGTGGTCCCCGCCGGCGCCGCCGATGAGGAGGTGGTGGCCGCCGCCCTGGCCGAGCCGAAGGTGTCCAAGCTGGCGCAGGGGATGGAGCTGGTCAAATCCATCGTGGTCAAAGGGAAGCTGGTCAGCCTGATTTTCCGGCCCCGGAGCTGAGCCGCAGGCGGTCAAGCTGGCGCGGGGCGGGGAAGGAGAACATTTACGGTCCGTTCACAAATCCAGACTTGACAGAAGCCCGAAAAGCGAATATAATGCTACCGTTAAAGCCATAAGAATGGCCCTTACGCGAGCAGGGGGACGCCCCGCCGCGCCGGAGGGAGGGAAATATAAATGTCGGAAGTCCGTGTGAGAGAAAACGAATCTCTGGAGAGCGCCCTGAAGCGCTTCAAGCGCAGCTGCGCCAAGTCCGGAGTGCTGGCCGAGGTCCGCAAGCGTGAGCACTACGAGCGCCCCAGCGTCAAGCGCCGCAAGAAGTCCGAGGCCGCCCGCAAGAACCGCAAGAAGTACTACTAAGACGAAACCCGCCGCAGCGGCCGCTGCGGCGGTTTTTCTCCGGACGAGGGAGAAAATTTGCCCCGGCCCTTGACAAACGGGGGAGCAGGTGGTAAGATAACAAGCGTCTCTGATTTGGAGAAGCTCCGGAGAGATGTCCGAGTGGTTTA
>CASECK010000195.1 GCA_949286295.1 uncultured bacterium
CGCTTGACCAGTTCTTTCTGGTGCTTCGTGTTTGTCACGTTGTTTAATTTACAAGGTGCACACCGCCCTCAGCGGCGGGCTTTTATCCTACCACACTCATCAGCCTTTGTCAAGAACTTTTTTCGGGCCTTTTTTCGCCCGCCTTCCGTCCTCGCCCAGACCTCCTGCGGCAGCGCTGCCCTCGCGGACAGCTTGATTACTCTACCACAGCCCGCGCCCTTTGTCAAGCACTTTTTTCCGCTCCCGCGTCTCTTTTCCTGCCTGACCCCGCGCCGCCGCGGCCTGCGCCCCCACGGAGAAACCCTCCCCCGGAAGCGCCTGCTTATCTTAGCAAATCCTTCCCCGCTTGTCAACTCCTTTTTTCAAGTTTTTTCCCGTTTCTACCTCCGCCCCTTTTTTCCGGCTATTTGGGGGCTCTGTACGCCATTGGCGGACAGTTGGCCGCAAAATCTCCTCTTGCACAGGGACAGCAGAGAGTGCTACACTATATTTATTCCCAACTGTCCGCCAGGAGGTCCCCCTATGCCCATCAAAATTCCTGATTCCCTGCCCGCCAGAGCCACTCTGGAGGGGGAAAATATCTTCGTCATGACTGAGTACCGGGCCATCCACCAGGATATGCGCCCCCTCAAGCTCTTGATTCTAAATCTGATGCCCACCAAGATTGTCACCGAGACCCAGCTGCTGCGCAAGCTGTCCAACACCCCGCTTCAGATTCAGGTGGAGCTTTTGCAGATGGCCAGCCATGTCTCCCAAAACACCGACGCCGGCCACCTCTCCTCCTTTTACACCACCTTCGACCGCATTCGGGACAACCGGTACGACGGCATGATTATCACCGGCGCGCCGGTGGAGAACTTTGACTTCACCGACGTGGACTACTGGCCCGAGCTGTGCCAGATTATGGCCTGGACCCGCACCCATGTCCACGCCACCCTCCATGTGTGCTGGGGCGCGCAGGCCGGGCTGTACTACCATTATAATATTCCAAAATACGCCCTGCCCAAAAAGCTCTTCGGCGTGTTTGCCCACACCGCCCTGAAAAAACAGTCCCCCCTGTTCCGGGGATTTGACGACCGCTTCTATGTCCCCCACTCCCGCCACACCGAGACCCGCGCCGGGGACATCCTGAAGGTTCCGGAGCTGGAGCTGCTGGCGGTGTCTGATGAGGCGGGGGTCTTCGCCGTCAAAAGTGAGGATAACCGCCGCTTCTTCATTACCGGGCACCCGGAGTACGACCCGGACACCCTGGCCCAGGAATATATGCGGGACGTGAACAAGGGCCTGCCCATCGACGTGCCCCGGCACTATTTCCCCCACGACGACCCCAGCCTGGCCCCGGTGGTCCGCTGGCGGTCCGCCGGGCAGCTGTTTTATAACAACTGGCTGAATTATTATGTGTACCAGACCACCCCCTACGACCTGTCCAAGCTGTGAGTATGGACGGCGGTACCTTTGCGCGCATCTGGGCGCTGGCCCGACAGATTCCCCGGGGGCAGGTGGCCACCTACGGCCAGCTGGCCCGCCTGGCGGGCAACCCCCGGCTGGCCCGGACGGTGGGCTACGCCATGGCCGCCGCGCCGCCAGACGTGCCCTGCCACCGGGTGGTCAACCGCTCCGGCGGCCTGTCCGCCGCATTTTCCCCCGCGGGAAGACAGAGCCACCGGCTGCTGCTGGAACTGGAGGGCGTTCCCTTCCGGCCGGACGGCACCGTGGCCCTGGAGCGCTGCCTGTGGCGCCCCCCGTTCCCGGCTCCGTAGCCCCCATAGGCCACATCCTGTTTTTGGGCATTTTGCCCCAAAATCGTTAAGGAGTTGTGAATAATTCCATATTCTCCTTGACTTTTTGTATAAAATGACTATACTTTACCCCGGTCGAGACCTGGTGCCCCGGCCAAGCCGGCCCACGCCGGTCCAACTCAAAGGGGGAAATTCCAATGTCCGTCCCACAGCTCGCCGCAATCGTAATTTTCCTGCTGATGTTTCTGCTCCTGGTGCTGGAAAAGATACCCCGGCACATCGTGACCCTGGGCAGCGGCCTGGCCACCCTGGTGGTGGTATTTGGCCTTTGTATGCGGGATATGCAGGCCGTCTGGGCCTCTCTGAGCCTACAGAGCCTGGTGACCCCCAACTTCTGGTACCGGCTGGGCGCCGCCGAGACCTCCACCGGCATCAACTGGGAGACCCTTCTCTTCATCACCGGCATGATGGTGATGGTGGAGGAGATGGGGAGCAGCGGCTTCTTCCGCTGGCTGTGCATCCGGCTGGCCCGGATGGTCCACTTCCGCCCCACCCCCATTTTCATCCTGTTCATGGTCCTGTCCGCCGCCCTGTCCATGTTCATCGACAGCATCACCGTCATCATGTTCCTGGCGGCTGTCACCGCCGAGCTGGCCCGGCTGCTGCGGCTCAACCCGGTGCCCATGATTCTGGCCGAGATATTCTGCGCCAACCTGGGCGGCTCGGCCACCATGTGCGGCGACCCGCCCAACATCATCATCGGCACCTCGCTGGGCTACTCCTTCTTCGACTTCATCTCCAACACCGGCGTCATCGCCCTGGCGGCCATGGCGGTGGTGGTGCCCTACTTCTACCTCTACTTCCGGAAGGAGCTGATTCCCTCCCGGCCGGCCGGAGAGGAGCAGGCCGCCTTCCCCGACCCCGCCTCGGCCATCACCTCCCGGCGGGATTTCACCTTCAGCTGCCTGATTTTCGGCGCGGCGGTGGTGATGCTGATTACCCACGCCCAAACCGGCCTGACTGTGGCCACCATCGGGGTGATTATCACCCTGCTGTCTCTGGTGTGCGCCGGGCGGAAAGCTCCGGACCTGATTCGAAGGCTGGACTACAAGACCCTGCTGTTCTTCACCGGCCTGTTTGTCGCCGTCAGCGGCCTGGAGTACACCGGCGTGCTGGAGCTGCTGGCCCAGGTCATTGAGACGGTCAGCGGCGGCAATGTGTACGCCGTGGTGGGCATCATCATCTGGGGGTCGGCCTTTGCCAGCGCCTTTATCGACAACATCCCCTTCGCGGCCACGATGATTCCCGTCATCCGCACCCTGGCCGCCACCGAGGGCATCGACCTTCAGACCCTGGCCTGGTCCCTGTCCGTGGGCACTGACATCGGCGGCAGTGCCACCCCCATCGGCGCCTCAGCCAACGTGGTGGGCACCTCCATCGCCGCCAAGAACGGCTACCCGGTCACCTGGGGCCGGTACTGCAGGGCCCAGGCCCCGGCCACCATTTTCGTGCTGGTGGTGGCCACCGCCATCATCTTTGTCCGCTATCTGTAACGCGCCGGTCAATATCAGTCCAGACAGGAGGGTTTTACATGGAAAAGCAGCTTATCATCTCTGTCAGCCGGGAATTTGGCAGCGGCGGCCACGAGGTGGCCGGGCAGCTGGCCCAGCGGTTCGGCCTGCCCCTGTACGACCGGAACATCCTGGAACACATCGCCCAGCAGAAGGACCTGCCGCCCCAGAAGTTGCAGCGCTACGACGAGAGCCCCTCCAAGCTCTTTGTCTCCCGCCGGGTCAACGGCTTTAGCAACTCCCCGGAGGAGAACGTGGCCCAGATGCAGTTCCAATTTTTGCGCACCCGGGCGCTGGCCGGGGAATCCTTTGTGGTGCTGGGCCGGTGCGCCGACGAGATTTTGCGGGACTTCCCCTGCCTGGTGTCCGTCTTTGTGCTGGCCGACCTCTCCTTCAAGGTGGCGCGCACCATGCGCCTGGACCATGTGGACGAGGACGGCGCGCTGGAGCGGATGGCCCGCTACGACCGCCGCCGGAAGTACTATCACAACCAGCACAGCCGGGGCAAGTGGGGGGACAGCCGCAACTATGACCTGTGCATCAACAGCGCCAAGCTGGACATCCAGGGCAGCACGGACATTGTGGAGCAGTTTGTCCGGGCCCGGCTGGCCCTCCTGTGACCCCCTTTTTCCAAAAACCAGACGGCCCCGGTCCTGCCCAGGACCGGGGCCGTCCGTATGTCTATCCCTCCCGGCCGGCCCCGCCCTTCAGCTCCATCAGCCCCACCCCCACCAGAAAGGCCCCGAAGCATTTCCGCAGCAGTTCCACCTCCATGGCGGTGGCCGCCCAGGCCCCCAGGGCGGCGCACACCAGACCGGCCCCGGCGGCGGGCAGCAGGGCGGCACGCTCCACATAGCCATGTTTCCAATGGGCGGGCAGGGCCATCAGCCCGGCGGGGAGAAAGTACAGCAGATTGATGCCCTGGGCCAGGCGCTGCTCCACCCCGGCAAAGGCGGTCATATACACCAGCAGCAGTGTGCCGCCCCCCACGCCGAAGCCGGACAGCACCCCGGTGGCCGCCCCCACCAGCAGGGGCAGGAACCATTCGCTCATAGAAAGCTCCTCACTCCCCCGTAAATCAGCATCAGGCCAAACCCCCGTCTCAGCCAGTCCATCCGCATCCCCTTGAACCATCTGCCGCCGGCCCAGCCCCCCGCCGTCCCGCCGATGAGATAGGGCAGGGCAGTCCCCACATCCAGCCCGCCCCGGCACAGATAGACGCACACAGACAGGGCGCACAGGGGCAAAATGACCGCCACCGAGGTGGCAAAGGCCTTGCGCTGGCTCAGGCCGCAGTATCCGGTGAGCAGCGGCACGAACACCGACCCTCCCCCGCCGCCGAACAGCCCGTTGACCACCCCCGCCAGCGCGCCGGACAGCAGATAGCGCAGCGACTTTCCTCCCGGCAAAAAACCGCCCCCTTTTTGGCTTAGTGTGCCAAACAGGGGGCGGTTTATGCGCGGGGACGGGGCGGCTTATCCGTCCGCCAGCTTGTCCAGCAGGGCGGCCAGCTCCTCTAACTTCCCGTCCGGGTCGCCGGAGGCGGCCGCCGCCCGGACGCAGCTGTCCATGTGGGCCCGCAGGACCATGCGGTTGGCCTTTTTCAAAATGGACTGGGTGGCCATGAGCTGGTTGGACACGTCCAGGCAGTACCGGTCCTCATCCACCATCTTCAAAATGCCGTCAATCTGGCCCCGGGCGGTCTTGAGCAGCCGCCTGACCTGGGTGTGGTCCGCTTTCACTGGATGGACACCACCTCGTAGCCGGCCTGGGTCACCGCCCCGGCCAGCATCTGGTCGTCCACCGGCTTTGACAGGGTCAGCACGGCGGATTTGCCCTCCAGGCTCATCTCCACCTTCTCCACCCCGTCCACGGCCAGCAGGGCCTTCTCCACCCGGCCGGTGCAGTGGGCGCACATCATCCCTTCAATCATCATGGTCTTGTTCATCGTCGTTCCTCCTTGTTCTTGTTCCTTATTTTTTAGAGGGCAGGCTCCCGGGCAGGAGTCCCGCTCTCCGGCTGCCTCAGACCGGAACCGGCTTTTGAACAGGCGCAGGCGCAGCGCGTTGCTCACCACGCACACCGAGCTTAGGCTCATGGCGGCGGCGGCGAACATGGGGTTAAGCTGCCAGCCCAAAGCCTGATAGAACACCCCGGCGGCCAGCGGGATACCCAGGGCGTTGTAGAAAAAGGCCCAGAACAGGTTTTGCCGGATGTTGCGGATGGTGGCCCGGGACAGCTCCACCGCGGCGGCCACGTCCAGCAGGTCAGACTTCATGAGCACGATGTCCGCGCTCTCGATGGCCACGTCGGTCCCCGCCCCGATGGCCAGCCCCACGTCGGCCTGGGCCAGGGCGGGGGCGTCGTTGATACCGTCGCCCACCATGGCCACCTTCTTCCCCTGCTCCTGAAGCTGGCGCACCATGCGCTCCTTGTCCTGGGGCAGCACCTGGGCCATCACCTGGGTGACTCCCAGCTCCCCGCCGATGGCCTGAGCGGTGCGCTGGTTGTCGCCGGTGAGCATGACCACCTCCAGCCCCAGCGCACGGAAGGCGGACACCGCCGCCGCGCTGGTGGGCTTGGGCGTATCGGCCACGGCGATAAGGCCCAGCACCCGCTCCCCGTCGGCAAAGTACAGGGGCGTCTTGCCCTGGCCGGCCAGCTCCTCCGCCCGCAGGGGGAAGTCCCCCAGTTCCGCGCCCGCCTCCTCCATCATGGCCAGGTTCCCGCCCAGGAAGGTTCGGCCGCCCAGGGAGGCCCTGACGCCCCGGCCGTGGATCGCCTCAAACTCCGACACAGGGGCGCAGGTCAGCCCCAGTTCTCTGGCTCTGTCCACAATGGCGGTGGCCAGAGGGTGCTCCGAGGGGGCCTCCAGGCAGGCGGCCAGGGTGAGCAGTCCCTCCTCCTCCAGCGCGTCGCCGGGCAGAATGTCGGTGACCACGGGTTTGCCCTGGGTGAGGGTGCCCGTCTTGTCCAGCACCACCGTATCCACGTGGCACAGCGTCTCCAGCGCCTGGGCGGACTTGATTAAAATACCCTGCTCCGCCCCCTTGCCCGTACCCACCATAATGGCCACAGGGGTGGCCAGCCCCAGGGCACAGGGACAGGAGATGACCAGCACCG
>CASECK010000196.1 GCA_949286295.1 uncultured bacterium
TGGAGAATGGCTGCCTTCTTGGCGGCATCGGCACGCAGGATTGCCGCCTGCTTCTCGCACTCGGCCACCAGGATCTGGGACTGCTTGGTACCCTCAGCCTGGAGGATGGACTCCCGGCGCTCACGCTCGGCCCGCATCTGCTTCTCCATGGACTCCTGGATGTCCCGGGGAGGCATGATGTTCTTCAGCTCCACCCGGTTGACCTTGATGCCCCAGCTGTCGGTGGCCTCGTCCAGGATGGAGCGCATCTGGCTGTTGATGTGGTCCCGGCTGGTGAGCGACTGGTCCAGTTCCAAGTCGCCGATGATGTTGCGCAGGGTGGTGGCGGTCAGGTTCTCGATGGCGGACATGGGGTTCTCCACCCCATAGGTGTACAGCTTGGGGTCGGTAATCTGGAAATAGATGACCGTGTCAATCTGCATGGTCACGTTGTCCTTGGTGATCACCGGCTGGGGCGGGAAATCCACCACCTGCTCCTTCAGAGACACGTTTTTGGCCACCCGCTCGATGATGGGCACCTTGAAGTGGACGCCCACCCCCCAGACGGCGCTGAAGGCGCCCAGCCGCTCCACCACATAGGCCCGGGACTGGGGCACAATGCGCACGATGCTGGCCAGCAGGGCAAACAAAAACAGCGCCACCACAATAAACGTCACAGTTGGAATCAAGTACTCCATACGTTCCTCCTTCTTTTTCCGGGGCGGCAGCCCGGTCCCGCTTGTTTCCTCTTTTCTCCAGGCGGAGCGGTCACAGGCTCTCCACCATGACCTTCACACCCTGGATGGACAAAATCTTTACCTCGCTGCCCTGGGGAATCACCACGTCGTGGGCGGAGCGGGCGGTCCAGACCTGCCCGTTCACCTGCACCTGGCCCGTGGCCTGGACATTGTCCACCGTCTGGATGACCAGAGCGGTCTGTCCGATGACCCGGTCCGCGTTGGTGTGGGAGGCCCGGGGCTTTAGCAGTTTGGCGCTCAGCGGCTTGAACAGCAGCAGGCTCAGGGCGGACAGGGCCAAAAACACCCCAATCTGCACCCACAGTCCGCCTCCCGCTCCGGCGGTGGCCATCGCCCCCAGGGCGCCCACGGCAAACCAGACGGACACCAGCCCCACCGTCAGCGCCTCGCCCACGGCAAAAATAATAAAGGCGGCCAACCAAAAAACCGTCATGTTCACGCCCTCTCCTCCTCTCAGGGGAAGTACCCTGTTTAAAATGATTATAGCACGGCCGGGCGAAAAATGCTATGTTTGGGGCATAGATTTCATCAAACTTTAATCATTGCCGCCCGCCGCCTCTCTCCCCTCGTCCCGAACAGCCCCGGAGGGCGGCCAGAACGGGCAGACAGGTCCGCCGGCCGCGCCAGCGGACCTGTCTGTCTCACAGCTTGACAAATTTGTCCCGGTTGGCCCGGCAGATGGGGCACTGATAGCCCTCGGGCAGTTCCTCCCGGTCGGCCACATAGCCGCAGACGGTGCACCGCCAGCCCACATTGTCCTCCATGGTGCGCACCACGGTGGCGGTGGGGGGCGTGGAACCGCCGCCGTTTTTATAGTCGTCCACCGTCAGGGCGGGACCGTCGCCCAGCGCCTCGGCCTCGGTGGCCTCGGCGATGTAGAGCATATAGCCGCCCAAATCTAACTTCTCCACCACCCGGCAGGCAAAGCGGGCCAGGGCGTGCGCCCGGATATAGGGGTTGCCGTTCCCGTCGGTCTCCACCTGGAAGCCGGCAAACTTGTCCGTCACCCGGCCGGACTTGTAGCCGAACAGCTCCACCACCTCCCGTGGAGTCTCCCGGGACAGCACGGTGGCGGCGAAGGAGCCGGCCGCCTCGATGGCCTTGAAGGTCTCATTGCTCTTGTTCACCGTGAGGGAGAACTTGAAGGGCAGGGAGGAGGTCACCTGGTGCAGCGAGTTGACGATACACCCCTGCCCGTGCCCCTCCCCCGCGGCGCTGACCAGGAACAGGCCGTAGTTGATGCGGTTGAATGCCTTGCGGTTCATAGAGATGCCTCCTTTTTTCTTAATAAGAACCATTCTTATTTGTATTATAGTCACTTCCCCAGGGAAAGTCAAGCATATTTTTCCCCGCTGTTCCCGGCTTTATCAGCCGTAAAAAAGGAGAGGGTCTCCCCTCTCCTCAGCCTGCCCAGCAGGCGGCCAGGCCCCTTGTTCGGAAAAGCCCGCGGCCGCCTGCTCAGCGGACGGCCAGGCCATCCCCCTCCACGTCCACCGTCAGGTGCTGGCCGGGCTGCACCTGGTCGGCCACAATCTTCCTGCCGATGAGGGTCTCCACTGTGTGCTGCAGGTACCGGCGCAAGGGCCGGGCGCCGTACACCGGGTCATAGGCCTGCCCGATGATATGCTCCTTGGCGGCGGCGGTCAGCTCCACGGTGAGCTGCTTGTCGGCCAGCCGCCGGTTCAGCCCGTCCACCATCAAATCGATGATGTGGGTGACGTTCTCCCGGGTCAGGGGCTTGTAGAACACAATCTCGTCCAGCCGGTTGAGAAATTCCGGCCGGAAGGCGCTCTTGAGCAGCCCGCTGACCTGGTCCCGGGCCTGCCGGCTTATCTCGCCGTCAGCGCCGATGCCGTCCAGCAGGAACTGGCTGCCTAAGTTGGAGGTCAGGATGATGATGGTGTTCTTAAAGTCCACCGTGCGGCCCTGGCTGTCGGTGATTCGCCCATCGTCCAGCACCTGGAGCAGCACATTGAACACGTCGGGGTGGGCCTTCTCCACCTCGTCGAAGAGGATGACGCAGTAGGGCTTTCTCCGCACGGCCTCGGTAAGCTGGCCGCCCTCCTCATAGCCCACGTATCCCGGGGGCGCGCCGATGAGCCGGGAGACGGAGAACTTCTCCATATACTCGCTCATGTCGATGCGCACCAGGTTCTTCTCGCTGTCAAACAGGGCCTGGGCCAGGGTCTTGGCCAGCTCGGTCTTACCCACGCCGGTGGGGCCCAGGAAGAGGAAGGAGCCGATGGGCCGGCCCGGGTCGGCGATGCCCGCCCGGGAGCGCAGGATGGCCTCGGACACCAGGCGCACGGCCTCGTCCTGGCCCACCACCCGCTGGTGGAGGATGTCC
>CASECK010000197.1 GCA_949286295.1 uncultured bacterium
GACTGCTTCACCACGCAGCCGTCGGGGGCCAGATTGCCCTTCAGCACGGCGATGCCGCCGGTTTTGGAGTAGGGGTTGCCGATGGGCCGGATAATCTCGGGGTCGCGGTTGGCCACGCCCGCTAAGTTCTCGGCCACGGTCTTGCCGGTGCAGGTCATCAGGCTGGTGTCCAGCAGCCCCGCCTGGGCCAGCTCCGCCATGACGGCGTACACGCCGCCCGCCCGCTCTAAGTCCTCCATATAGGTGTTCCCCGCCGGAGCCAAGTGGCACAGGTTGGGGGTTTTGGCGCTAATCTCGTTGGCCATGTCGAAGGACAGCTCGACGCCGCACTCGTGGGCGATGGCGGGCAGGTGGAGCATGGTGTTGGTGGAGCAGCCCAGGGCCATGTCCACCGTCTCCGCGTTGTGGAAGGCCGCCTCGGTCATGATGTCCCGGGGGCGGATGTTTTTCTCCACCAGCTCCATCACCTGCATCCCCGCCCGCTTGGCCAGCCGCAGCCGGGCGGAGTAGACGGCGGGGATGGTGCCGTTGCCCCGCAGGCCCATGCCAATGGCCTCGGTGAGGCAGTTCATGGAGTTGGCGGTGTACATCCCCGAGCAGGAGCCGCAGGTGGGACAGGCGCTGTTCTCATACTCCTCCACCCCGGCCTCGTCCAGCTTGCCGGCGTAGTAGGCGCCCACCGCCTCGAACATATGGGACAGGCAGGTGCGCCGGCCGTCGTTCATGGTGCCCGCCAGCATGGGCCCGCCGGAGACAAAGATGGTGGGGATGTTCACCCGGGCGGCGGCCATGAGCAGGCCGGGCACGTTCTTGTCGCAGTTGGGAATCATCACCAGACCGTCGAACTGGTGGGCCAGGGCCATGGCCTCGGTGGAGTCGGCGATGAGGTCCCGGGTGACCAGGGAGTACTTCATGCCCACATGGCCCATGGCGATGCCGTCGCACACGGCGATGGCGGGGAACTCCACCGGGGTGCCCCCGGCGGCCCGGACGCCGGCCTTAACGGCTTCGGCAATCTTGTCCAGGTTCATATGGCCGGGGACGATCTCGTTATAAGAGCAGACGACCCCGATAAGGGGGCGCTCCAGCTCCTCCTTGGTGTAGCCCAGGGCATAGAGCAGCGAGCGGTTGGGGGCGGCGGGGATGCCTTTTTTGACCACGTCGGAGCGCATGGGATTCGACCTCCTGCAACATAAAATATAAAAGTTGTCTGATAACTATTGCGTTGTCTGATTATATCGTATATCATAGAGAAAACAATGTCAAGAGGGGGGCGGACCCAGATGAGAGAAAATTTATCCCAGCAGACGGCCCAGCGGCTGTACGCCAGAATTGTGGCCGAAAAGCGGCTGAATCCGGGGGATAAGCTGCCCAACGAGGTGGAGCTGTCCGCCCAGCTGGGGGTGAGCCGGGCCACCCTGCGGGAGGCCATCCGCACCCTGGCGGACCGGGGGGTGCTGGAGGTCCGCCGGGGCCGGGGCACCTTTGTCTCCCCCCGGGCGGACCAGATAGAGGACTTCGGCTTTGGCCGGCTGGAGGGGGTGAAGGGCCGCCTGCGGGACCTGTTCGAGCTGCGGGCCATTTTCGAGCCCCGGATGGCGGCCCTGGCCTGCCGGCGGGCCACGGAGCAGGAGCTGGCGGATATCCTGGTCCAGGGGGAGCGGGTGGCCCGGCGCATCCGGGCCGGGGAGGACCGGACCCAGGCGGACCGGGAGTTCCACGCGGCCATCGTCCGGGCGGCCCACAACGAGTTCATGGCGCGCCTGCTGCCCATTATCGGCCAGGCGGTGGAGACGGCCATCCTCTCCGGCGACCATGCCCGGGAGCTGGCGGAGGACACCCTCCGGGACCACGCCCTGCTGATGGAGTTCTTCCGGCGGCGGGACCCGGTGGGGGCGGAGCACGCCATGGCTATCCATATGCGCCGGGCCATGGCGGAGATGGATTTGGACCCAGAGGAGTAAGGGGGACGGGAGTATGGAGCGCTTTTTGTTTGTGGTCAATCTGATTGGGACGGTGGCCTTCGCGGCCTCGGGGGCCATGATTGGCCTGAAAAAGGAGATGGACGTGTTCGGGGTGTGCATCCTGGGGCTGACCACGGCGGTGGGGGGTGGCATTCTCCGGGACCTGGTGCTGGGGCTGACGCCCCCCATGGCCTTCCGGGACCCCACGGCGGCCCTGGTGGCGCTGGTGGTCTCGGCGGTATTTTTTCTGCGCCGGGCCCGGGCGGTACTGGAGCGCAGCCCCCGGCTGTATGACCTGCTGCTGTTCTGGATGGATTCTGTGGGGCTGGGGGCCTTCACCGTGGTGGGGGTCCAAATTGCCATGGACTATGCCGGCCAGCCCACCCTCTTTCTGCTGGTGTTCGTGGGGGTGGTGACCGGCGTGGGGGGCGGCGTCCTCCGGGACCTGATGGCCCAGCAGGTGCCCTATATCTTTGTCAAGCACGTTTACGCCTGCGCCTCGCTGGCCGGGGCGGTGCTGTGCGCGGGGCTGTGGAGCTGGACCGGCCGGGTGAGCGCCATGCTGGCCGGACTGGGGGCGGTGGTGCTCATCCGGTGGCTGGCCGCCCATTTTCGCTGGAACCTGCCCCGGGCAAAGCTGTAAACCCGCAGGCGGCCCCCAAGGGGGCCGCCTGCGGGCTTTGTGGGAAAAGCGGCGCGGGGAGAGCGCCTTTTGCGCCTGTTGCCCCAGCGGGAAGCAGGTTTAGACAGAAGCAGGTTTGGACAGAAAGAGCAGGCCCCTTCTCAAAAGGGACCTGCTCTTGCGCTGCGCCCGCGGGGGCGCCGGGATTTAGTTGGAGGCGGTATCCAAATCGGAGTCGCCGCCCCAAATCATGTTCCGCCGCAGCTCGGCGCCCACAATCTCCATCTGGTGCTGGGCCAGCTGGGCGCGCTTGGAGTTGAAGAAGGTGCGGCCGTTCCGGTTCTCGGCGATCCACTTGCCGGCGAAAGTGCCGTCCTGGATGTCCTGGAGCACCGCTTTCATGTTGGCCTTGGTCTGCTCATAGGGCAGGACCCGGGGGCCGGAGACATACTCGCCGAACTCCGCAGTGTCGGAGATGGAGTAGTTCATGGCGGCCACGCCGCCCTTGTTGATGAGGTCGATAATCAGCTTCATCTCGTGGATGCACTCGAAGTAGGCGTTCTCGGGCTCATAGCCGGCCTCCACCAGGGTCTCGAAGCCGCAGCGCATCAGGTCCACCACGCCGCCGCACAGGACGGCCTGCTCGCCGAACAGGTCGGTCTCGGTCTCGTCGTGGAAGGTGGTCTCCATCACGCCGGCCCGGGCGCCGCCGATGCCGGCGATATAGGCCAGGGCGATCTTATAGGCGTCGCCGGTGGCGTTCTGCTCCACGGCCACCAGGCAGGGCACGCCCTTGCCGTTGACGTAGGTGGAGCGGACGGTGTGGCCGGGCCCCTTGGGGGCGGCCATGAACACGTCCACGCCCTTGGGGGGGACAATCTGCTGGTAGCGGAGATTGAACCCGTGGGCGAAGGCCAGGGCGTTGCCCTCCTCCAGGTTGGGGGCGATGTCCCGCTTGTACACGTCGGCCTGGACCTCGTCGTTGATGAGCATCATGACAATGTCGCCCCACTTGGCGGCCTCGGGCACGGTCATGACCTTCAGCCCGGCCTTCTCCGCGTTGGCCCAGTTCTTGGAGCCCTGGCGCAGGCCCACGCACACATCGCAGCCGGAATCCTTCAGATTCAACGCGTGGGCGTGGCCCTGGGAGCCGTAGCCGATGATGGCGATCTTTTTGCCGTTGAGGTAGTTGATGTCGCAGTCCTTCTCATAGTACATTTTTGCCATAGTTGTATTCCTCCTTCAATTTGTTGTCGTCATAAATAGTGCTGCGCCCTCTTTCGATGGCGAGAGTACCCGTTTTTGCAATCTCCAGGATGCCGTAGTCGGCCAGCAGGCCGGTCAGCGCCTGGGTCTTGTCCTTGCCGCCGAAGATGCCCACGGTGAGGGTATCCCGGCTGACGTCCAAAATCTTGGCCCGAAAGATGTTGGCCATTTGGATGACCTCGTCCCGGGCGTTGCGGTCGCCGGCCCGGACCTTGATGAGGGAAAATTCCCGCTGGATGGAGGTCTCCTCGTCCAGAATCTTCACCGCCAGCACAGGAATCAGCTTCCGGCACTGGCCGGCAATCTGGTCAATCATCAGCTCGTCGGCCAGGATGCTGATGGCCATCCGGGCGGTGTTGGGCCGGTCGGTGGCTCCGGTGACGATGGACTCGATGTTGTACCCCTTCCGGGAGAACAGCCGGGCCACTTGACTGAGCACCCCGGGGGTGTCCCGGACCAGGATGGCCAGGGTGTACAGCTTTTTTTCAGCGTCAAATTCACGTTTCACACGCCGCCCCCCCTTACTTGAGCAGAAAGTCGGTAATGTGGGCGCCGCCGGCCACCATGGGCCGGACCATCTCGTCTATGTCCAGCCGGCAGTCGATGACGCAGCCGCAGCCGGCGTCCAGGGCGGCGCGGAAGGCCGCCTCCATCTCCGGCCGGCTGGTGACCCGGAAGCCCTTCAGCCCATAGGCCTCGGCCAGCTTCACAAAGTCCGGACCCCGGTCCAGGGTGGTCTCGGAGTAGCGCTGGTGGTAGATGAGGTTCTGCCACTGCCGGACCATGCCCAGGGCGCCGTTGTTGAACACCACGGTGATAATGGGCAGGTGATAGTGCTCCACCGTGGCCAGCTCGTGGCAGTTCATGCGGAAGCAGCCGTCGCCGGTGGTATGGATGACCACCTTGTCCGGGTTGCCCATCTTGGCGCCGATGGCGGCCCCCAGGCCGAAGCCCATGGTGCCAAAGCCGCCGCTGGTGAGCAGCTGCCCGGGGTAGTCGAAGTGGAAGTACTGGATGGACCACATCTGATG